>NZ_CEYNSH010000047.1:0-22071 GCF_982872775.1 Psychrosphaera sp.
AAAAACGTCGTGCCTGCGATGGAATTAATGATGGATGACTTTGCCTTTGGTTTATCTAAGCGCCGAGTAACACTAAGTACATCTGGTGTTGTACCTGCGCTTGATATGCTAAAAGAAAAAATCGACGTTGCCTTGGCGATATCACTACACGCGCCGAATGACGAATTGCGTGACATCTTGGTACCAATTAACAAGAAATATAATATCGAAGAGTTTTTGGCTTCATGTCGCCGCTATATCGACGGTTCAACAGCGAACAAAGAGATCACCATTGAGTACGTCATGTTAAACGGCATCAATGATTCAATGGATCAGGCGCGTGAGTTAGCACAAACGCTTCGCGGTACGCCTTCAAAAATCAACCTAATTCCATGGAACCCGTTCCCGGGTGCACCATACGAAAAATCATCAAATAGTCGCGTTGATCGTTTCGCCAAAGTCCTACAGGAAGAGGGCTATACTTGTATCGTTCGTCGCACCCGTGGTGATGATATTGACGCCGCTTGTGGTCAGTTAGTCGGTGATGTTGTCGACCGTACAAAACGAATGTTAAAAAAACAGATGAAAGGTGATTCAATATCAGTCAAAATGGTTTAGATAGGCATCAATAACTAACCAAAAGAAGTGAGTTATGGGACGAATTCTAATTGTGCTGATAAGTGCTGTTTTGACAACAGCCTGTGTTACGGAAAAAACATTTATAGACTCGAAGAAACAAGTACGTAGCTTCGAGTTTGATAGAACGGAAGCGGCGCGTACGCGGTTGATTCTGGGTCTTAGCTACCTTGAAAATAATCGCTACGAGCAAGCCAAGTTTAACTTGGAAAAAGCCTTAGACTTTGCGCCGACCAGAGCCGATGTAAACTACAGCTTAGGTTATTATTATCAAATGGTTGGCGAGATGAACATCGCCGAGACTTACTATCTCAAAGCCATCGATTTTGAACCTCAGAACCCTGATACACATAACAACTACGGTACTTTCTTGTGTAACGTAGGCCAGTTAGAAAAAGCCGAAACTTACTTCAAAAAAGCCATTTCGATTTCACAGTACACGCGTGCTGCAGACAGTTATGAAAACTTGGCGATTTGTGCTCTAACCAATAACGAGATACTGCAAGCTCAAGAGTATTTCGAATTATCGTATAAGCACAATCCAGGACGTCCAAATAACTTGTTGTCCCTTGCCGGTATTAAATACGCAACGGGCGATATTGTTTCAGCATTAGACTTTTATTCACGTTATTCAAGAATTACTGAACCTGGCCCTCGAGGTTTGTTGTTGGGTTATATTCTTGAAGATAAACGCGGACGTTTAACGCAAGCCAACCAATACGCTGACTTGTTGGTTGAGAAGTTCCCAAATAGCCGTGAAGCCCAATACATTACGACCAAAACGGTTATTAACAGTGAATTTGAGCAGTTGCGTATAAAATACCAAGCAACGCGTAACGAGCCAAAAATTCGAATTACCCGCAAGTCACCAAGCACTTCTTCAAAAGTGAGTTCTTCTCCTGCAACAAGCCAATCACTTGTCACGAGAAACCAAAAAATTGATGACTCCGAACGCCAAATTCGCACCAAAAATCTAAAAGACAATCAACGAACCTCTGGTGGTTTGGTGCTGCCAGCAACGGTAGCGACTGCAGTCAGTGAATACGCATCAAAAGCTGAATTTGTTCAGGATGTGAAGGACAAAATTGAGATGTTTTCCAAACCTCTGACAGATACGGAAAAAGCCAAAATCTCAACTCAAACTCAAAAGACGGTGGCGATTGCAAAAGAGCAGCCATTACCAGAAGAGAAAGTATTGGTAACACCAATTAAAAATGCAGTGTTAGTCAATGACCGTGCATCGACCAAAAACACTAGGACTTATCTTAAACCGACTCCACAAGGCTTGGTTGCGCCGACCTATAAGGTTCAACCAGGTGACAACCTTTATCGAGTATCACTTAAGTTTAATATCAAAGTATCAACAATAGAGGCCTGGAACGATTTAGGTGGTAAAGAAATGGTGGTTGGTCAAAAACTTTATGTCGCCAAACCTCAACCTTATATCACGGTCAATGCAGACACCTTGTTGTCAGACGTGGCTAAACAACAAAATATCAGGCTTCAAACGCTCTTGAAGTGGAACAACCTTGAAGAGGACGGTTGGTTGAAAGCCGGAACCCAAGTGTTAACGGCAGAGCCAGAGCTTTATACGACGTCAGCCAAATTGGCCGAACTTGAAAAGTTTGGTGAGCCACTTGAAATTAAACCACAAGACTTAGCCATTCCAACCCATACCGTTAAGTCAGGCGAGTTTTTATATAAAATTTCGACTAAATATAACGTCAAATTAAGCACTTTATTGAAGTGGAACAATTTGACAGAGAAGTCTAAGTTACAAATTGGTCAGACTTTGTTTGTTGCAAATCCGAATGTGTATTTTACTGCGCCTAAGCAACAAACTATTGCTGATATAGCCAGTACGCTAAATATCGATATTGAAGATTTTAAACGTTGGAACCAAATAGACAGAAACGGTGTCGTTAGTGCAGGGACCAAGTTATTGAAAGTTAATCCGGAGCAGTATCAATAATGTCAGATAAAAATAATCAGGACAAAAACCAAGAATTGAACGATACGCCTTCTGTTGATGAAGCTGCGTCTACTGCGAATCAAGGGCAAAATGTTGCGACCGAATTCAGTACTGGTCAAATTCTTACAAACGCTCGATTAGCACTTGGGGTCTCAGTTGAAGATTTGGCCGAACAAATAAGAGTGCCCCTGAAAGTCGTTAAGCAAATTGAAGCCGATGAGCTACCGACGAATTTACCAGAAACATTTGTACGAGGTTACATTCGTGCCTACGCCAAAAAGGTTGGTGTGGCCGAGTCTGCTGTTCTTAAAGAAATCGATTCGATGGCAGCAAGTAGCCCAGATGCCATGAAAATGCATTCTTTCTCAAAGCGCAGCAAGCGCAAGCGTATTGAGCGTCGTTTGACCATTATTACTTGGGTTATTGTGGCGGTATTAGGCATCGCCTTAGTGGCTTGGTGGGTACAAACAAAGGGTGCAGAGATGTTAGCTGAACAAACCAGTGAGCTTACTTCTCTGACAGAAACAAATGGGAGTGGTCAGAATAAAGACCAGTCGACGACTGAGTTAGAGGCAAATTCAATTGAGCCTGAAACAACTCTTGGTGAAAGTCAGTTAATGGTTCAAGACAGTGCGACTGACCCAGAAGTAAATACTGACAAGACAGAGCCTTCACAGAGTTCTGCACCGAGAAACTCAGTAGATGAAAATACAACGAGCGGCAATGTGTCTTCTGAACCTAACTCGTCTATGACAAACGCTGCAACGTTGCCTGAGCAAACTAACGAAATTAGCGGTGTTTCTCCAGAGCAGAACGACAGTGCTGATTTAGCCGCTGACGAGCAGGCTCCGGTTGTATTAAGTGATGCTGAACAACGCTTGCTTGCTGATAACGGTGAAGCCGATCCTGAAGATTTTATGAAGGTCGAATTTGAATTTGAAAACGATTGCTGGGTCGAAGTGTATGATGCTTTTGACGAGCGAATCGCAATTGGTAATAAGCCTGCTGGGTACTTAATGTCTTTGAACGCTCAAGGGCCTTTTAGAGTATTATTAGGAAATCCAGCTGGCGTAAAAATTTGGGTAAATGGAAGCCCGTTTGATATGTCAGACTTGCCGAAAAATCGCGTAGCGCGATTTGAAGTTGACGCAAACCTGTAAAGAGAAAAATCATGTTTGGTGAAAACCCGATAAAAAGACGTAAATCCACCCAGATCATGGTGGGTGATGTAGCAGTAGGTGGTGATGCGCCTATTGCTGTGCAATCAATGACAAACACAAAAACCACTGATGTTGAAGCAACGGTTGCGCAAATCAAGCGTATTCAAGATGCTGGTGCTGATATTGTTCGTGTATCTGTACCGACGATGGAAGCGGCTGAAGCGTTTCGTGAAATCAAACAGCAAGTAACGATTCCTTTAGTTGCTGATATTCACTTTGACTACCGCATCGCGCTCAAAGTCGCTGAATACGGTGTTGATTGTTTGCGAATCAACCCAGGTAACATCGGTAACGAAGAGCGTATCAAGGCTGTTATTGATGCTGCGAAGGAAAAGAACATTCCAATTCGTATCGGTGTAAACGGTGGTTCTCTTGAAAAAGACATTCAAGAGAAGTATCACGAGCCAACACCAGAAGCGCTGGTTGAGTCTGCAATGCGTCACGTTGAGATTTTACAACGACACGACTTCCACAACTTTAAAGTGAGTGTTAAAGCCTCTGATGTTCACCTTGCGGTTGGCGCATACCGATTATTAGCGACCAAAATTGACCAACCATTACACCTTGGTATTACAGAAGCTGGCGGTTTCCGCTCGGGGGCAGTTAAATCTGCAGTGGGCTTGGGTATGTTATTAGCCGAAGGTATTGGCGATACAATTCGTATTTCATTGGCTGCGGATCCTGTTGAAGAAGTTAAAGTTGGTTTTGATATTCTTAAGTCACTTGGTATTCGCTCACGCGGTATTAATTTTATTGCTTGTCCAAGTTGTTCTCGCCAAGAGTTTGATGTGGTGAATACCATGAATCAACTTGAGGAGCGATTAGAAGACGTTGTTGAGCCAATTACGGTATCTGTTATCGGATGTGTGGTTAACGGTCCTGGTGAAGCGCTGATCTCGGATATTGGCCTTGCGGGTGCGAACAAACGCAGTGGCTTTTATATCAATGGTCAACGCCAGAAAAAACGCATCGACAATGACGATGTCGTCGAGCAGCTAGAGTCTGAAATCCGCGAGTTTATTGCTAATCGCATTCCTGCTGAAAACGTCGAATAAAAAAGTTGAGTTTTTTGAAAGACTTTTAAGCTTGTTCAGGTCTTTATGAATACCCGAAAGTGCACCTACGAGGTGCACTTTTTTATTGAGCTAAAATCACAAACGTCCTGTACACAAAATACATTGAGACATTTGTTAACAAGCCAAATTATTCAAAGAGGACTTATGAAAATCGTTAACGCTTTATTCACTGCTGTAACTCTAATGACAGCCGCTTTATCTATGCCTAGTTTTGCAAATTCAGAAGCTGCACTAACTGACGCATCAGGTATTGCAGAAAGTGCCTACAAAGTAGCACCTATTTTACCGGGCATGATTGTACCGGACACGCTGATTGAAGATAAAAACAAAAATCCAATTCAGACGGCTGAGTTATTTGCCAAAAAGCCAACAGTATTAGTGGTTTATCGCGGTGGCTGGTGTCCTTATTGTAATGCTCAATTGCAAGGTCTTAAGAAGGTTGAAAAGTCGATTGAGTTCTTGGGTTACCAAATCGTCGCAATTTCACCAGATAGCAATAAAAACATTCAAGAACAACAAACCCGTGAAAAGATCGCCTATACCTTATTGGCTGACCCAAAAATGGACTTAGCGAAAAATATGGGTCTAGCGTTTTTCCTAGATAAGAAAACAGAAGCGATGTACCGCGACCGTTTAGGCGTGCCTTTCATTGATTTTGAAGGTGAGTCTCGAGTGGCACTGCCAGTACCGGCGGTATACATCATTGACCAACAAGGCATGGTGCACTTCCAATACGTTAATCCTAACTACGATGTGCGCCTAAGCGAAGAGTTACTTTACAGCGCAGCATCAGAAACGATGAAAGCTATCAATGCCAAAGGCATGAAGAAGTAGTTCCGGTTTTGATATGACCTCGAAAGTATTGATTTTTCCCAGAGGAAAATCATAGTCTATTAGGCGGACTGCTACGGTAAGCCAATTATCAAAAAGCCAGCTTTAAAGCTGGCTTTTTTGTAACTTATTAAACGAATTGCGAACTACGGGTTGTTAATAACCAATAAATCGTTTTCATCTAAAGCTCATACTGTCTCGATTAAACCTCTAGCATGTCCAACATGCCCTCTGCAGCATCGCGACCTTCGGCAATAGCTGTAACAACTAAGTCAGCTCCGCGGACAATATCGCCGCCTGCGAAGATTTTAGGGTGTGTGGTTTGATAAGCAAACTGACTTCCCTTACCAGCCTTAATCGTATTCCAAGGTGTCAGTTCGACCCCAAATGGACTGAGCCATTCAAGGTTAAGCGGCTTAAAGCCAAAGGCCATAACAACTGCATCTGCGTCGAGTGTATATTCACTGCCAGGAATCGACTCTGGTCGGCGACGGCCGTTTTCATCAGGCTCACCTAGCTGGGTTTTAATAAACCGAACACCAGTCGTTTGACCCTTGTCGTCGACTTCAATCGCAATTGGCTGAGCGTTCCATTCAAAAACAACACCTTCTTCTTTGGCATTCTGCACTTCACGGGCTGAGCCTGGCATACTTTCTTCATCACGTCGGTAGGCACAAACAACGGACTCCGCGTCTTGACGTACTGCTGTCCTGACACAGTCCATTGCCGTATCACCACCGCCGAGAACAACAACTTTTTTGCCGTTAAAATCGATACGCTCTGATGCGTTGCCCATGATGTATTTTGTATTACTGATCAAATAAGGGAGCGCTTCGTAAACACCAGGGGCGTTTTCATTGTCAAAACCACCTTTTAAATATTGATAAGTACCTACCGCTAAAAAGACGGCATCGTGCTCATCAATTATGGTTTGTAGTTCGATGTCTTTGCCAACTTCAGTATTAAGGACAAACTCAATGCCCATGCCTTCAAAAATACGTCGGCGATTTAAAATAACGTCTTTTTCTAATTTGAATGCCGGAATACCGTAAGTCAGCAAGCCACCAATTTCATCGTATTTGTCATAAACAACTGCTTTGACGCCGTTTCTCGCAAGGACATCGGCACAAGCCAATCCAGCTGGACCAGCACCAATAACGGCCACCTTTTTATCGGTTTGGACAACGTCAGATAAATCTGGACGCCAACCCATTTCAAACGCTTTATCAGTGATGTATTTTTCGATTGAGCCGATTGTTACCGCACCAAAGTCATCGTTAAGCGTGCAGGCTCCTTCACATAAGCGATCTTGAGGGCAAACACGGCCACAGACTTCAGGGAGGCTGTTAGTTTGGTGAGAGAGCTCTGCTGCTTCTATTATCTTGCCTTCATTTGCTAGTGCTAACCACTGCGGGATGTAGTTATGCACTGGGCATTTCCATTCACAATACGGATTACCGCAATCCAAGCAACGGTCTGCTTGTCCCTCGGCTTGCGCGGCCTGCATTGGTTCATAAATCTCGATAAAGTCAGATTTGCGAATTTTGATTGGTTGTTTTTTTGGGTCGATGCGCTGAACATCGACAAATTGATATACGTTCTGTCCCATAATGTCAGTCCTTACTTCCTACATCGCTTCAATTCTAAGTTCATCGGAGGAGCGTTGGCGGTGGCCAAGTAGCATTTCGACGGACGTTGATTTGGGTTTTACCAATTTGAACTTAGGTAACCATTGATCAAATTCACTCAAAATTTGTTGAGAACGCGCACTTTGTGTCGCTTCAAAATGATCGTTGATAAGACCGCGAAGGTTTTCGACATGTAAATCGTTAGTGATATCCAAGGCTTCGATGTGACCTGGGTTTAGACGAGAGCCTAATTGACCATCCTCGTCTAACAAATACGCAAAGCCGCCAGTCATACCGGCACCAAAGTTAATGCCTGTCTTACCGAGAATGACCACAACACCGCCTGTCATGTATTCACAAGCATTTTCACCTGTGCCTTCAATGACTGCTGTTGCGCCTGAGTTACGAACAGCAAAGCGTTCACCAGCACAACCAGAAGCAAATAACTTACCGCCAGTTGCTCCATACAAACAGGTGTTACCCATGATGGCTGACTTGTAACTTTCGTACGCAACACCGTGAGGAGGGTGAATAATGATCTTGCCGCCTGTCATACCTTTACCGACATAGTCATTGGCATCACCAGTCAGGTGTAAATGAATACCACCGGCGTTCCACACACCAAAACTCTGTCCGGCGGTGCCGGAGAAAGAAAGCTGGATTGGATCAGTCGCCATGCCTTGGTTACCGTGTCGTTGTGCCACTTCGCCCGATAGTCGAGCTGGCACCGAGCGGTCGGTATTCTTAATCGGATAGAAAAACGCACCACCTGTTTTTTGAGCAACAGCCGTTTGGCAATCATTAACGATACGCTGATTCAGGTTAGCCGGGTCGAGCGGCGTATTCGGCGTTGTCGAATACAAAGGGTGCTCATTTTTGACTGAGCTTGAGTTTATAAAACCACTTAAGTCTAAGTTCTTTTGTTTGTCGGTTGTGCCTTCGTGTACTTCGAGTAAATCAGTGCGACCAATCAATTGATTGAGGTGTGTCACGCCAAGCTTGGCCATCCACTCACGTGTTTCTTGAGCAATAAACTTAAAGTAGTTTTCAACCATATCTGGCAAGCCAGCAAAGTAGCGCTCACGTAATAAGTTGTCTTGTGTCGCCACACCGGTCGCACAGTTATTTAAATGACAAATACGTAAGTACTTACAGCCCAGAGCTACCATAGGACCTGTACCAAACCCGAAGGTTTCTGCACCTAAAATTGCAGCTTTGATAATATCTAGACCTGTTTTAAGTCCGCCATCCACTTGTAACTTAACTTTATGGCGAAGGCCGTTTTCTACGAGTGCTTGATGAACTTCACTTAAACCGAGCTCCCACGGACTACCGGCGTGTTTGACCGAGGTTAATGGGCTTGCGCCTGTACCGCCGTCAAATCCAGAAATTGTGATTAAATCAGCGTTGGCCTTAGCAACACCGGTGGCAATCGTACCGACACCAGGCTCTGAAACGAGTTTAACCGACACCAACGCATTTGGATTGACTTGTTTTAAGTCGAAGATCAATTGCGCTAAGTCTTCAATTGAATAAATGTCGTGATGTGGTGGCGGTGAAATTAAAGTCACGCCTTGCGTACTAAAACGCAGTTTGGCAATTTCGGCACTGACTTTCTCTCCAGGAAGCTGACCGCCTTCACCTGGCTTTGCGCCTTGAGCTACTTTTATTTGCAATACTTCTGCATTACGTAAGTAGTGAGGTGTTACACCAAAACGGCCCGAGGCAATTTGTTTTATCTTTGAGTTTTTCTCCGTACCAAATCGACGTGGATCTTCACCACCTTCACCCGAGTTTGAGAAACCTCCTAAACGGTTCATCGCAATGGCTAATGCCTCATGGGCCTCTGGGCTTAATGCACCTATGGACATGGCTGCTGAATCGAACCTTGGATAAAGCGCAATAGCATCTTCTACTTCACTTAACTCGATTCCTGTTTGCGACTTAAGACTTAACAAATCTCTAAAATGAGCCGCTGGTCGATTGTTAACGGTCTCGGCGTATTTTGCGTAGTCATTGTAATCACCCGATTTTACCGCTACTTGAAGTTGCTGAACGACATCCGGGTTGTAAGCGTGATATTCACCACCGTGAACAAATTTTAATAAACCGCCATGATTAATTGGCTTTCTTGCTAACCATGCGCGCTTTGATAGGGCCTTTTGGTCGTTTTCAATATCAGAAAAGCTAGCGCCACCTACACGGCTGACTAAATGTGGGAAACAAAGTTGCATGATATCGTCATTAAAACCGATTATTTCGAATAGGTTTGAACAACGATATGAGGCGACGGTCGAAATTCCCATTTTCGACATAATTTTAAGCAAGCCTTTGTTTAGGCCTTGTCGATAGTTTGTCAGAGCGGTTTTTGCATCGTGTTTTATCGTACCGTTTTCAACGAATTGCTCGACCGTTTCATAGGCTAAATACGGATAAACCGCAGTTGCACCTAAGCCGACCAAAACTGCTAACTGGTGAGAGTCGCGAACACTGGCCGTTTCTACTACCATATTGGCATCACAACGCAGTTGCGCCGTAACTAACGCTTGTTGAACCGCACCAACAGCAAGTGGTGCAGGAATAGGTAATTTGTCTCTTTGTAAACCACGGTCCGACAAAATCACGATAACGGTTTGTTGGCTTTTGACCGATTCGATGACCTGTTTGGTCAAGTCTTCGATGGCTTGTTTTAAGCTGAATTCACTTGGAGAATAGAACAGTGAAAACGTCTCGCTACGATAATGCTCTTGATCAAACTCTTTGAGCTGTTGTAAATCCGTGTACATAAGTACTGGAGAGTCAAACAAAACTCTGTCCGCATAACCTGAGGTTTCGGCAAATACGTTTTGCTCTCGGCCAATACAAGTCGCTAACGACATTACATGGGCTTCGCGTAACGGGTCAATTGGCGGGTTAGTAACTTGAGCAAACTGTTGACGGAAGTAGTCGTATGAGTTGCGAACCGTTTGGGATAACACAGCCATTGGTGTGTCATCACCCATTGAGCCTGTGGCTTCTTGGCCATTGGTAGCCAGAACCTTAATGACTTGCTCAATTTCTTCAAAGTTATAGTTGAATAACTTGTGGTAGGTTGCTTGGGTTTTATCGTCAAACAAACGCGTCCCAATCAAAGCGGCGTCAGTTTCTTCAAAAGGAGTCAAACGACGTATATGACCATCGAGCCACTCTTTGTAAGGGTGGCGTTCTTTAAGTTCGTAGTCGATTTCATCAGAGTGCCAAATCTTACCCGTATAGGTATCGACGGCGAGCATTTCACCCGGACCAACACGGCCTTGTTCGACAACCTCGTCTGGGCTGTAATCCCAAATACCAGACTCGGATGCTAACGTCAGAAGCTTGTCTTTGGTAATAATATATCTCGCTGGGCGCAGACCGTTTCTGTCTAAGTTACAAGCAACGTGTCGGCCATTGGTCAAAACGATACCGGCCGGACCGTCCCATGGCTCCATGTGCATTGAATTGAACTCGTAAAAGGCTTTGAGCTGTTCATCCATTTGCGGATGTTTTTGATAGGCTGGTGGCACTAATAAACGCATAGCGCGGAATAAGTCCATACCGCCGGCCAAAAACAACTCCAGCATATTGTCCAACGAAGCACTGTCGCTACCTTCATAATTAACAAAAGGCGCGGCTTGTTGTAAATCTGGGATCAAAGGCGAGTGGAATTTGTATTGGCGTGCTTCAGCCCATTGTCGGTTGCCTTTAATAGTATTGATTTCACCATTGTGCGCTAAAAATCTAAATGGCTGAGCCAAACGCCACTCAGGAGAGGTATTCGTTGAAAAACGCTGATGGAAAACACAAATGGACGTCTGCATTCGTATATCGGCTAAGTCTAAATAAAACTCAGCCAAGTCTTTAGGCATCACCAAGCCTTTGTATATAGTCACCAAGCAGCTAAGGCTTGGAATATAGAACTCTGGGTCGTGACTCATTTGTTTTTCAATGCGACGACGTGCCATATACAAACGTCGTTCGAAGTCTTTTTTACGCCAGCCCGTTGGTGCATTGACAAAAACTTGTTTAATGGTTGGTAGTCTATCTTTGGCAATCTCACCTAATACGTCAGTGTTAATAGGAACGTCACGCCAACCGACAATTTGTAGGGTTTCTTGGTTGAGTTCTTGTTCGATGATTTGTTTGGCTTGTTGCGCGAGAGTGGGGTCAGTATTGAAGAAAATATTTCCGACGGCATATTTTTTACCAAGTCGCCATTGGTTTTGTTCTGCGATTGCTCTGAAAAAACCATCAGGCTTTTGCATTAGCAGTCCACAACCGTCGCCTGTTTTACCGTCTGCCGAAATGCCACCACGATGTTGCATTCGCGCTAGGCTGGTAATTGCGGTGCGGATTATTTTATGACTCACTTCACCCTCTAGATGAGCAATCAAGCCAAATCCACAGTTATCCTTAACCCAACGTTCATCGTGAAGTTTGCGTGGCGGTGCTTGTTGTTCAAGCCCCTGGCACGACGTAGAGATCATCGCTTTCAAAATCGTCTCCTTTATAACCCGCTAACACAGAGTCACTTTGTCTTTATTGTCTTTATTGTTGTTATTGTCAGCGTAAACCTACTCAAAGATTCCTGTTTTCATTTGAATCAATAAATTCAAAGTGAACAGTCAGGTTTTACCCTTTGGTAGTGAATAAATATTCATTTTGGTGCAATTAAACTAACCATACTGGTGCAATAATTCAAGTAAAAAATAGTATTAATACTCTAAATTCTGTAACTGAATTACTGTTGAGCGATGAGAATTACGCTGTAATGTTCATTTTAGTGCATATTTTCAACGTTAGATGGAATTTTATTTCTTGTTGGGGAGGTTTGTTGGCGTGGGAGCCGTATGAGGGAATAATGTTGATAAGACACGTAATTTTTTATAAGTAAATAAAAAGCCGCATGAGCGACTTTTTATTCGTTAATAGTGACTAAACAACCCTTGCTTTTAATTCAATTAAAAGCAAGACCTTTAGGCCTGCTATTTGAAAGTGTTATGTAAATGCGTGATTGGTATAGCCGCCGTCAATACCTTTACTAGCGACAGCAACAGCATCATGAGCGTGAAGAGATTCGTAGTGGTTTACGCGAATCCAGAAATCAATCATGCTTTCTTGACCATTAAGCGCGGCCTTGATTCGACGGCTCGCATCTTCACAGAACATTAGGTTTTGACCATTCAAACGCGCAAATTCTTGTTCGTCTTCACGCTTGACCGCTGCTTGAACCGGAGTTTGTAGAGCATGTTCAATCGCATCAACTAAGTCGACAATCGGGAAGTCGGTCAAATCACTATTCAGTTTCACTTTTACATCGGCGATTGAGCGCTGACTGTGCGGCGTTGCGATAATGCCATCAGTTGAACCTAAAAAGTCCAAAACGTCTGTTGAGTTAATTTCTGTTTGGCCAGCAAATGTCTCTGTAAACTGGTTTTGAATCAGCTGCCTTGCTAGAGCCGCTGAGCATGGGCAAGTTGAAGAGTATGGTACTTTTACGGCAAGCTCGATATCAACTTGGCCTTTGATCAATTGTCCAGTGATTGTGACAGGGTAGGCCTTCCAACCTAATTTACCACTGATTAGAGACTTTCGACGCATGTGATAATCAAAATCAAACTTTATCTGGGCGCAGTCGCTGATGCCTTCGTGACTACTTACAAAGCCTGCTAAGAGCGTTTTTAAATTCTTTACACTAAGGGCGCTTTGTGTAGACAGCTCATCTACCATTAGATACAACCTCGACATGTGAATGCCTTTGGCCTTAGGGTCTTTGAGGTCAACAAATGCTTCAATTAGAGCAGACACAGGTCTCGTGTCACCTTGCATTTCGACCATGATTGGCATTTCAATATTACTCATGCCTACCCAATCAAGAACACCTTCAGTCTGAGCCTTCGCTTGGTTTGCAATGTCTGGCATATTCGCTGGCATGGATTCTCCGTGTATCAACAACAAAAGCCCTCGTGTTTCATAGAGAGGGCTATTAAAAAATAATTTGACGACAGTCTGTTTGTTTATGCGGTCAATTTATACCACAAATGAACTTCTAAATTAACTAATTACGACTTTTTATTACTGAGGATTTCGCTATATGGATTTACCTTTTTGCATATAAAAGAGTACAGAGCATTAAAGTTTAGACTTAAGTATGGATTCTAATTGAATATTTGATTCAAACTCTGTAATTATCTATAACTGTGGTAGGGTAACTAATAGTAATAGTTTTAATCGTTATCTTAATCTCTGTCATCTCGCACTAAATGCCCATTCTATCGGCGAATGACTTATATATGGGATTTTTGAACAAGGGAAGTGTCGCTATGGTTCAATTTAAATTTTGTCACATTATTAGTGTAGCGCTGAGTTTGATGGCCTTGTTAATTCAGCCAACTCAGGCCGCGCAAAAAGTATTAATTGGCGGTGATTTAAATATATGTAGAAGCGACCAAGTTACGAATTGTACTAATAAAAAAGCTTTCAGCGATAATGCCTTTAGCAAAAAGCAATACGATTTAAATGGCCGACAGTTAGCAGAACTGTCAAAGTCGATCGAGGCTTTCCCTCAATATCAATCCGCATCGCTCAAAAAGCTAATTCAATTTTTGTCTCAACCTGCTCGCTTGCCAAAAAGAACAGGATTGTCGGAAAGTGATATTAGGGTGGCTGCGCTAAAACAAATTCCGACGACATTTCGTCAATTGACACATGGTCAATGGCAACTGGTTCTTGATCACTTAGAGTCTATTCCAAAACAAAAACGATTTTTGCAATCATCGACAGCGAAAACGAAAGAAGTATCTCTTAAGCACACTGAAGATGATTTTTCCGTCAGAGCTCTTCGCTCTGTGGTAGATGAACTCAACGGTGATAATTTGTTAATTGTCACCGCGGCGAATTCCGATGTATTTGAGGATGTCGTTTGGCTCATCGATGCATTTGACCAATTAGATATAAATGCAGAGTGGCTTCCACTTGAAGGCGCTATTTCACAAAGAATAGTGGACAATTTGGATGAAGAAAAAAGAGAGCAGGCTTGTAATCGTTTAGATCAATTTCGAGCGGAAGTAATGGGGCGTTTTAATCGCGGGTTGATATACCCTAAACTTCAAGAACAATCGTTAGACCATTGTCTTAATCCAGATGAAAACCAGGAGCTTATTGATGAGGCTGATGGCGTGTTGTTTTGGGGTGATAACCCCGTGACACTTGGTTTAGCCTTGACGAATGGAAACGGTGAGCCGAGTAAAGAATGGCAAAAAATACTGCAAAAGCACAATAAAGGTAAGTTGTTAATTGCCGCAAATGGTGGCGCTGTTCATGCCTTTTCTAACAAAGGAGAAAGAGCTGGCGCGTTAATATCTGGTGATAGTCACACGGCGCTTCTTAAAGGGATATCTTTTATGTCGGCAAATCAGACATGGAGTTATCCAAACCCTAGCCAAACTGCACTTATGTTAACACCACCGAACAATACCGCAGGCACTTTGAATTTGGGGCTATTTAACAACATCATTTTTGATACTGAGTTCAGTAACAAAGGAAACCAAGGTCGACTTTTATCATTGATCACGCAAAGCCGCCCGGCTTATGCAATCGGAATAGATAGTCGAACTATTGCAAAGATTGTTCAGAAGGACGACACGTTAACTATTTCAGTCACCGGTGAAGGTGGTGTGAGCCTATTTGATAATAAGGCAATTAAAATTAGTACGTTAGTTCCAGTGCAATCTGAAAAAGTGGTAATGAACTATTTAACTCCTGGCGATAGTGCCATGATAAGCCTAACAGAAATGACAATAGATTTTGCTGATTGGAAATATAGCTCGAGCCACTACGGTCAGTCTGTAGTAAAGGGCGGGCAAGCATTTAAATCGGATAACTTCTTCAAAACGTTATATATGTTGTGTTCGACTGGCGGCAATGTTGCCACACTTAAACACATTGAGCTTGGTCAAGGTCATCAAATCAAAGTTAAAAAACAACCTCGTTCGGCGTCTGTAAATGGTAGTCAAAACATAAACGGTAAAAACTATCGTTATTGCTCATTTAGAGGGTATGAGCTAGCCACTAAGGTTTTACTGTAATTGAGTTGAGTAGTTGGCTATGAAGTTCGACGTTGGACTGTTTGAGAGCGAATTTACTGATTGAAATAATGGGCCTGGCATCGACAAAAGTAATGCTTGAGATATGTCCTAGGTTTTTAAAATCATCATTGTTGCTTATGGTTAATGCATTTCTGGATAGTTTGCTTACTATTTCTTTTTGTAACCTAGATGTTGGAGCGATATAAACAATGTGACACTGATTAGGTCTTAAGTTATTCAGTGCAGGATCTTTTATCACTTCTACTGATTTTTTTAACATGCCTTGTTGAATTTTTGTCTCCAAAATCTCCCCAATCACCAAACTACTGGTGCCAACAAAACAAATTACTGTCGGCGTAGACGGTGTAGGAAAGTCCACAAATGAGGTCAGCTTGTATATAAGTGCAGCAGTGAGTCGCTGTTCAGGAGTATATGGTAATGGTTCCGAAGAGCTTAAGTCTGCGTTAGATAGATCATCGAGCCTGGCTACCACCATCGCTTTTACCTGGCTAACTGCACGTGCCTCATTTGTAAACTTTTCAGTGGCAGGAACGTGAGCAGGGGTAGGCAAGGGGAGTTGTTTTTCCGCGGGCACTTCATTGGGCATTAAGCTGGCACCCAAAAATAAGGTAGAGACGACGGCTTTCGGCAGCATACTTAAAACGGTACGGGATAATAATGAAAGTTTCACAGTCGCTCCTCCAAGTTTGAAGGAAACTCGATGTTAAATTGCGCGCCTTTACCTACTTCGCTATGAACGCTAATTTTTCCATTTAAGGCTTGGGTCACCAAGTTATACACTAAATGCAGCCCAAGTCCTGAGCCACCATCACCGCGATTGGTGGTGACAAATGGGTCAAACACCTTTTGTTTGACTTTTTCTTCGATGCCGCAGCCATTGTCTTTTATTTGCAGGTAACAGGTCGAGTTTTTGACCGAAGCTTTAATTGTGATTGTACCTTGTTCCATACTTTTGAATGCGTGAATAATGGCATTCATGATCATGTTAATAATTATCTGATTAATTGGTCCTGGCTTGGTGGTAACGTAAGTTTCATCCTCGCACTCTACCTCGATTTGGTGGCGGTATTTTTTCAAAGTAGGTTGCATTGAGGTGATAACCTCGTGGATATATTCTTTGATATTTATCTTACGGACTGAGCCAGCAGTCTGGTCTACCGCTACTTGCTTGAATGAGCTAATTAAGTCTGCTGCACGGGTTAGGTTGCGGTAAATGATTTGAGTGTTTTCTTTACTTTCCTGTAAAAACTTAGTCAATTGTGGAGCAGTTAGCGTTTGTTTTTCTAGTTGGTGGGCAATATCGTCTATTTTGTCGGATAACATTGTCGATGCTGTCACACCTAGACCGATAGGAGTATTTACTTCATGGGCAACGCCAGCCACCATTTGGCCCAAACTGGCCATTTTTTCAGACTGAATGACCTGTGATTGATACTGGTGAACTTGCTCTAATGCATCGAGTAGCTCTTGATTGGAGTCTCTTAGGGCTTGGGTTCTCAATATGACCTTTTCTTCAAGGTTCTGGTTAAACTCTTTAATTTCAGCCTCTGCGGCAGAATAGCGGATGATTTGCCGGTTTATTTTACTTAACAATTCATTGACCGCATCAGCGACAATTTGAACTTCTCTAAATTCTGTTGGCTCTAGTTGGTAATCAAAATCTTTTCTTTTAGTGGCTTTTTCTATGTCATCAACAAAGTTATCAATAGGTTTTAATATTCTGCCTCTGAGGGCAAAAGCGAGAAGTACCGCTAGAACAGACACCAAAATAGCAATTGCGGAGGTGTATTTGATTTGAGTATTTATCGATTCTTGATATTTATCTAGATTAAGTCGAAGGTATACGTATCCCAATTCTTCATTCGATGTATTGTCTATCACTGGGACTGCGTATTCGACATAATCATTTTGAAAAACAGGGGAGGCCAAGTCATTTAAACGTTCACTTTGTTCAGGCAAAGGCAGGCTGTCTTCTCGGTCAAAACTAGTAAAATACGTTAAATTATTTGTCGCTTCGTCTCGCTTATATATATGAATAGTTTCGACATCTTCAATACTTTTAATGGTCGTTAAAAAGCGCTGCAACCCTTTACGCTGATCAAAAGTAATCGGCGCCACTGCGTTAAATGCCAATACATCGGCTAAAGCATGGATCAGACGCGTCGACTCTTGCTTAATTTCTTTACTGTGCACCCAGCTCGTCAGCCCCATAGAAAGGGTTAACGTCAACAGCCCGACAATAAGAATTGCCGAGGAGACTGTAGTGCTCAAAGAAACAACTGCGTTTTTTCTTGCCATCTAGTTAAACAAATTCCTTGTTTGTTGGGGTCTTAAATGACTTGTATTGTATAACTTGTATCCGTATACAAATAATACCTTACTGCTTTGATGTCATTTTGCAATTAAAACAGAGAGTAATTTTGTAGTATTAATAACTGCTTATATAGATAATAGTTGCTTATAAAGAGATTGGTAACTATTAGCGGCACGATGCCAATAAAATTTGATTTCCATGGCATGGGTTTGAGCATCATTGAGCTTGCGCTGGTTTGTAATGTAGAGCAAGTGGGCCCTTCTAATAGCAGAAGAAAGTGAGGCTACCTCGGGTTGTTCGAATAAAATACCGTTACCATTCACATCGTTTATGTCGATTACACTATCCACTAAACCACCTACTTTACGCGCTATCGGCAATGTACCAAATGCTAAAGAATGCATTTGGGTCAATCCACATGGTTCATATAAAGATGGGATTAGAAAAAAGTCAGCACCAGCTATTGCTCGGTGATTAATTTCTTCAGTGAAGCCGTTAAAGAAAAACAGCTTGGTCGGATGGTGTAACATTAACTCTTGAAGCTGGTCTGTGTATTTAGGGTCGCCTGTGCCGATAATGATGACTTGAATAGGGTGTTCAAGTACATCGACTAAGCTCGGAATTAAATAATCCATCCCTTTTTGATGCGTTAGGCGACTGACCTGGACAAACAACGGAATGGATTTATCAATGGGAAGTCCGGCCCAGTTTTGAATTGCTTGTTTGTTTTTGAGCTTGTTGCTGCGGTCTTGGAGTGAGAAATGCTCAATGAGATACTTATCCTTACTCGGATCCCAGTCTGTATAATCACAGCCATTTAATATACCGATAAGTTTATCTTTAAAACGAACAAAGCTCTCTTGAAGCTGGTGAGAGCCAAGCGGAGACAAGAGCTCAGTCGCATAATTTGGACTTACTGCAACGATTTTATCGACATATTCAAGCGCGCAAGTTAGGAAGTTGATTTGCGAGCTTCCCTCATTAACCGTTTGCGTATTACTATCCACTTCGCCATGCGAGAGCCCTTGTTTAGCTTGCAGGATAGAGGGCATTAAATCAGTTAATTGCGTATGCTCGAAGATACCCTGAAAGGCACCGTTGTGAATGGTAATTAAGGTGCGGCATTGATGAGGTAGATAACGCTTGGCAAACAAGGGGACAAGTCCCGTTTGCCAATCATTACAATGAATGATGGTTGGTAGAAAATTTAATTCTTCACTGTACAAAGCGAACATTTGGACAACGGCAAAGTTAAATAACCCAAAGCGAATCCCATTATCGGCAAAAGCTTGGTAGTCAGTATCGTATAGACCGTCTCGGGCAAAAAAGTCATTAATTTCAAAACTTAAAACATCAACCTCATTGAGTTTAAAAGCGTGAACTTTGACCCGAACGGATAAGTGATTGTGCTGATCATTACTTGGAAGGGTAAGTTCGACATCTTTAACAAGACGAGGTGCTGGGAAGCCCGGTTGTTTGCTTAACTCGGTAAGTCTAGACGATAAAACCTGATAATGAGGAAGGGCAATGACTGTGTTTGTGCCCTGTTTTTTCAGTTCAGTAGGAAGGTGGCGCGCGACATCTGCGAGGCCACCCGTTTTAACTAAACCATCGAGCTCTGAAACGACAAATAACGCATTAACCATAACCTTGTCCCTGTTTACAAACGGCGGATTTAAACAGTCAGAACCCTCGGGTGATTATTTAATGACGTAGACGCTAAATCGTTTGTTGTTTACAACCGTTGTTGCTGGTTTTAAAAACTTAGCAAACCAGTCTTGGTAAGGCAAAAATGAATTTGCCACTATCCACATTTGATAATTCATTTTTAGGCGTGGTTTGCTATCTTTAACAAAGTTTTCAACGATTGAATAGTCGGTCTTTAATCCCGTGTGAAATGGTGGATTAGAGACAATAAACTTATACGTTGGTACAGCATTTAGTTTAGATAAACCATTGGCATGAATTGCACGGCCTTCAATACCATTTAAAGCATACGTTTGCTCAGTGCTTCTTACTGCTAATGCGTCGACATCTAATGCATCAACAGTGACATCTTGAGTTTTGGCTAAAGTTGTTGCAATCACTCCACAACCGCAGCCAAAATCGAGGCCGTGACCTTTTAAGTTGTGTACTTCTTTTAATAAAAGCTCGGTACCAGAATCTAATCGCGTGGCACTAAATACACCAGGTAATGATGCTAACTGAAGTGTAATGCTAGAAATCCCTCTCTCTAGTAGTGAGTGCTTACTAGGCTTAAAGTCTATAGTCAGCTCGGTTGTACTAAACCAGTCATCCATTGTTTTGTTGCAAGGCTCATTGTTAAACACGCCACTAAAGAGCATACAATGACGTGCCGCATCGACTTTTTTAATACCAGATGAGAAGTGTTTTAAGATTTTTTCACAGCCTTTAATTCCACCTTTTTTCTCACCGACTGCGTACCAGCTACCATTTTCTTTTAACAACTGACTTGCCATAGAAACATAGTAGTCAAAACGTTGTTTGGCTTTTGGGAAGTAAATAAAAACAGCATCAAACTTGATTTCGTTAACATCTGAGGTGGCTAGCCAAGCGCTAGTGTGAATCGATGTCACTGTTGGAATCGATTCGGCTTTGCGTTGCAGAGTCTCAAAAGTATCAGCAAAGGGCGTGTATACCACCCAGTTGATGTCGGGACGCGCTTCGCTAAAAATTCTAAGGGCGTCATCAGGCAAAGCATCGACTAATAAAATATTACCAGCAGGCAAGTGGTCTAAATTGCGCTCGATAACTTGGTTTTCTGCAAAAATATGACCTTGAGAGTTAGAAGCCATTGGTTAGCTTTCTCGCTCAAACATGATGTCCCAAACACCGTGACCCAAACGATGACCACGTTGTTCAAACTTTGTTAAAGGGCGGCTATCAGGTCGTTCGACGTATATACTATCTTGGTTTTCCGCGCTGTTGATTTTGGCGGCAATATTAGTAAAACCAGGTGCCGCGTCCATGACTTCAATCATGTGCTCAGCGTAGTTTTCCCAGTCAGTTGCCATGTGGAAAACACCACCAATCGCTAATTTTGATCTAAGGTTTTGAACAAACTCAGGCTGAACAATACGACGTTTGTGGTGACGTTTCTTGTGCCAAGGATCTGGGAAGAACAACTGTACTGTGCTCAAAGACTCGTCAGGAATACAGTCGCGAAGAATTTCAACGGCATCGTGGTTGTAAACACGTAAGTTTGTGACTCCAGCTTCGTGGGCCGTTGCCAAACACGCTCCAACACCAGGTAAATGAACTTCAATACCGATAAAGTTTTTCTCCGGTGCGTTTTTTGCCATTTCAACGAGTGATGCACCCATACCAAAACCAATCTCCAATACAACCGGATTGTCGTTGCCAAAGACTTTATTAAAGTCGAGTAATTCGGCTGAATGATCCAAGCCCATCGTTGGCCAGTAGGTATCTAGAGCTTTTTGCTGGCCCTTAGTCAAACGTCCTTCGCGTTTTACAAAGCTTTTGATGGTACGAATGTATTTACCTTCTGATTTGGCTTTTTCAATGGCATCTTGGTTTTGATCTGTCATTTGTTATCTGCTTTAACGAATTAAAATTGGGATAAAATTAGCCGCGCATTATCTTATACAGGGCTCACACTATCAAGGTATTCCGCTGACTGTTGTTATTTTGATATAGTGTGGCTCCTCGAGCACGATGATTAAATTATAGGTTGTTGTATTAAAAATGGTGTCCAAAATAGATTCAAACTCGGCTACTCAAGCCAAATGGTTTCAAAATCAAGTGCTCAATTGGTACGACGAACACGGTCGAAAACATCTACCATGGCAGCAAAATGTGACACCTTACAAGGTCTGGTTATCAGAAGTTATGTTGCAGCAAACTCAAGTCACCACCGTGATCCCATACTTCGAGACATTCATGAATCGCTTTCCAACGGTCGTGGACTTGGCTAACGCCGATGAGGATGAAGTTCTACATTTGTGGACTGGTTTGGGTTATTACGCTCGAGCTCGAAACTTACACAAAGCCGCCAAAAAAGTAAGAGATGATTATAATGGCCAGTTTCCAACTCAGTTTGAGCAAGTCCTGGATTTACCTGGAGTTGGGCGCTCCACTGCGGGAGCGGTCTTATCACTTGGCGATGGCCAATATCACCCTATCTTAGATGGTAACGTAAAAAGAGTACTGACTCGTTTTTTTGCGGTATCAGGTTGGCCAGGTAAAAAGACCGTTGAAAACGAATTGTGGCAATATGCCGAGCAACTGACATCACCGACTCGTCCAGG
>NZ_CEYNSH010000048.1:0-20996 GCF_982872775.1 Psychrosphaera sp.
ACACTCGTTTGCTACTCAGGGTGGCCAATACACCATGACTAAACGCGCATCAAACACAAACCCACCAGCACCAACAGATCCTGTTGACGTACCAGAGCCATCATCTATTGCGTTAATGTTAGCGGGTTTGGCGTTGATCATGAGCCGTTTTAAAAAGGCGTAAGGTTTATAATCGGAAGCTTTCGGGCCCAGGGCTGCGTAGCGCAACACGTTGAATTGCGGTTCTAGAAAGAGCCATAGAAAAACAGTCAGTAAATTAAAAGAAAACGAGGATAGCGTCCGCTACCCTCGTTTTTTTATAGCTCAAATTGTTTGCTTATAAACCAAAGTCGATATCTTTGAGTTTGTCTTTTAGCTTATCTTTTAATTTGTCTTTGGCTTTGTTTTTAAGCTTGTCTTCGAGTTCTTTTTTCTTGTTTTCAATCAGGTTATTGAGCTGCCCATCTTTAAAATCTTTGAACTCTTTTTCTATGTTTTCAAAGCGTGATTTATATTCTTCAAACTTGGCTAAGTCTGCTTCATTTAAATTCAGCTCTGACTGAAGTTTTGTTTTTAAATTAGCTTTTGCTTCAGACTCAAACTCGGTCCACTTTGCACGAACCTGCTTTTTAAATGAGGCATTAAGTTGATTGTCCAAATCAGATTTAATCTTGATATTAGGATCATCTAGTTGCCCACTTACATCGACATCTAGCTTAAATTGATTCACTTGTGTCAAGGTATTCAAAACCAGAGAAGCGAGCTCTGTGGTCGCTTTACCAGTTAATTTAACGTCATTAAACGACAGACTATTGCGGATCTCAAACTCGTTATCATAACTAAATGTGCCATCAGCAAACACCATCGCTTCGGCCATATTCAAAACAATATCGTCACTGGTTGAGAGCGACTTATCTACGATTGGTAGGTTAGTCGCCTGATATTGCCCAGTAGTCTGAAATACCGAGTTTTGGTTTGAGTCTTGTGAAACGAAGTAACGACCATTCAAATCAAACGACTTCGCGGTACTCTCAGCCCCCTCGCTCACATTTATAGGCTTGGCTAACTGAACATTATATTCACTATCTTTATTGCGAACGTAATTAGCGCTATTTATTTCGGTTCCAGCCAAAACAAATTGCTCACCCGATGGTGCTTGTATGTCCACACTTAAGTTTTGAACAATCCATGATGGGAACGGGTTTTCCAACTCAAATACTATGTCTTCACCTTCAACTAGAATACTCGTACTGAGTTTGTCTTTGGCTTTAACCGACTTACTCGCTTCGATGTATGGCTTAACTTTTTTATAGTACTCTTCTGCCGTCACCAAATACTCTGTGATTTCATCCCCAAAAACGAGTTTGGAAATAGCCACTGCATTTGGATCATCAATTGGGTATTTGTCTTTGATGTTTTGCCAGTCTTGACCTGGAGCAGCCTTTAACTCTTGATAAGCATTATCAATATTCGCTTTACTTTCTTTATACTGTACCTTTAATGCCTCGACAGCGGCTTTGTCACGTTTTAATGACTTTTTAAACCGCTCGACTTTTGTCTTAAGTTTCTCGATATCTTCAAGCGACTTAATTTTTGTATTCTGAATGTTCTTCCAACGCGCTTTATATTTCTCGAGAGACTTCTTGTCTGGCAAAGCCTCAACCTTTTTCTTTAACGCTTTGTTTTCTTTATCCCAAGTCGACTTAAGTTGTTTGCCTTTTGCTTCAGTAATTAGGTCTGCTTTTTCTATCACCTCAGACGCACTCGGGACCTCAAGTCCACCGGCAAAGGCTTCGACTTTTTCCGTCACCGACTCTTCTACTGTCGTCTCAATTGCAGTGGCACTTTGAGCTCGAGGTTGATTAAAACGCAAGCCAGAGACTTTTAAATCATCAATGACTGTATTGCCCAAGATGTATTCAAATGGATTGACCAATGCTGACGCTTCATCAAATTCAAAAATATTATGAGTTAGTTGTTCTGGGTCAGCCTGCTGCAAACCATTTATTGTGATACCAAATGGAACGATACTTAAATCAACCGATTCGATATTAGTTTCACTACCTATCGTGCTTTGTAACACTGAGGTAAGAATACTTTTTGTGATAGGCTCTGCAGCAAAATAGCCCGCAGCAAAAATACCGCCCGTGACCAACACCAGTGCGCCTGCACCTGCCGGTCTAAACATTCCGTGTCCTTTTGGCTTTTTGTTTTGTTCTGTTGAATCTGTCATGCGCCCTCCTAGCCGTGAACCGCTTCATATATGCGATAAAACTTCGACGCTTTTAACGTCTGCACAATTTTGAATTTGCTCACGTAATCCATAAAGACAACGCGATATTTAATGACCAATACGTTTGCTATTAAGACAACTGGAATAAACGCAAGCAACGAAACAATGGCAGCACCAAGTTCAAGGGTGTTGTTCATTTCAAAAATTCGAAACCAATATTGGTTGTACAGGGAGGTCCAAAACGCCTCTAAAGAAGGGTCTGTTAATAATGACTTACCAAGTGCCGCAGACAAAGGGGCAATTGCAAGAGAAAGCACCCCAAACACAGCAGACATAGCTAAGAAAAGTGATAAATTACAACGAATAATGAATAGTAAAAAGATAACGGTGAGGCCAATTAGACTGACAAAACCATTCATTCCGATCAAGAAGGCAAATCCAACTGCCAACGACAGTTGTAATGGTCGGGTGCCCGAATTCAACGCACCCAAAATTTTCGCTAAAAGTGTAAGCACAAATTATCCCTATATTGTTTATTAACTTAAATCTAATATCTTTGCTTTAAGCTACTCATTTAGTCAGATAATAAAACGAGTAACCGCATCCATACTCGCTTTTTATTTTACGATTCTGACTTAGCAACTTCTTCTATTTTTTCCTCGTCGATATTACCCAACAATAAACCTAGCCACTTTGAGTCCTCATTGGCCTCTAAAGCTATTTTTACAATCATAGTCAATGGAACTGATAGCAGCATACCAACGGTACCCAATAACCAACCCCAAAAGATCAATGACAAAAATACAACTAGTGTCGACAAGCCTAAACCTCGGCCCATAAACCGAGGCTCTACAATGTTACCCATTACAGTATTGATGGCAACATAGCCAATTGCAACCAAACCCGCGACGGCTGGACTTTGCACCACGATAGCCAACAGAACGGCAGGCACTGCAGCTATAATCGAGCCGATGTTTGGAATAAAGTTGAATAAAAATGCTAGCACTGCCCATAACAGCACGTAATCGACATCCAAGACCCAAAGTAAAATGGCGACTAATACACCTGTTCCCAAGCTTACCAATGATTTAATGGCTAAATAGCTATTTACCGACTCCAAAAAGCGGTCGATGTGACGAAGTTTCATTTCTGGATCATGTAACGCAATATGGACCTTTTTATTGATATCCGGCGCTTCAAATAACATAAATACGACCGTCAATATGATCAAAAATAGGTTTGCCATGACGCCGCCAAAGCCACTCAGTAAATTCCCCACCATTTGCATCGCAACACCAGGGTTAAAATATTCAGTCAGTTGTGATTTTTCGATTCGAATATCAAATAACGCCAATTGACTCACTAACCAGTGCAGCTCTTCAGCTAATTTTTCTTGATATAGAGGCAATGACTTTGAAAAGTCATTAAAGGATTGCCCCACAACGCCCGCTAGGCTTAGTGAGATAACCACGAGTAAACTCAAAACGATTAGCACAGCACCCACTCTCGGGATATTCCAGTCGACGAGTTTTCGCACCAAAGGGTTAGTGATAATCGCGATAAACATAGAGAGTAAAAATGGTACCAATATCGCGCTTGAGGCTTTGATCCCGGCTAACAAAATAACAAGGCAAGCCATAACAAATAGAAATTTGATGGCAAAGTTTAGTTCGAGTTTGGGCATGTCATGTCCTTTTAAAAGATTGCCAGAAAAGTGAGCGTTTTTCTGCTAAACACCGTAAAAGAACTATACTGAATACTCAAGTTAAATGCTTATAGATTAACGAAATATTATGAAAATATTTGTCACAGGTGGCACGGGACTAATCGGTCGTGCCTACATTGAATATAAATCCACCAAGAACAGCGACTCGGACGTCGAGTTTACGGTTTTATCCCGTGACAAAGAAAAGGCCGAAACGCTTCTTCCCAACAACGTCAACATTGTTACATCACTTAGCGACGTTTCATTTAATGACTTCAATGTCATTATTAACTTGGCGGGTGAGCCTATTGTTAATAAACGCTGGACAGACAAGCAAAAAGAAGTCCTATGTCAAAGTCGTTGGGCACTGACAGAGCAAATCGTCAACAAGATTGAAAAAGAATGCGACACAGACAGGCCCATTCGTTTTTTAAGCGGCAGCGCGGTGGGGATTTATGGCCGTCAACCAAAAGGTTTAATCACCGAAACTCATCAACATCACTTTCCAGAGTTTTCCCACAAATTATGTCAACGTTGGGAGGACATTGCCAATCAAGCCAAAAAGGCCAATGTTGCTCTAATGCGTACAGGCATCGTGTTAAGTCACAACGGCGGCGCTTTGGATAAAATGTTATTGCCCTTCAAGTTGGGCCTAGGTGGCAAAGTTGCCTCCGGAGAGCATTATATGCCTTGGATCCACATTAACGACATGGTTAAGGGCATCGACTATTTAATCGAACACCCAGTTCTTAATGGCCCGTTTAATTTTACGGCGCCGCATCCAGTGAGTAATAAAGAATTCAGCAAAACCTTAGCAAGTGTATTAAACAGGCCATGTATATTCCCAGCGCCTGAATTTGTCTTGCGAATTGCGCTTGGCGAAATGGCTGATTTACTTGTTTATGGCCAAAATGCGATACCTGAAAACTTAGTCAAAGCAGGTTTTACTTTTGAGTATTCCCATTTAGAGCCTGCGCTTCAAGAAGTTGTGAGCCATTGACGATAACTTCACGTAATACCTTTGAAACGTCGCTTCACTTAACGATGCAAAGAGAAGCCCTACTCATTAATTCTAAATGTTGACCTTGAGGAAAAACATTGTGTTTAAGTTATTTTATGACGGCTGTTGCCCACTTTGTGTGGCAGAAATGAAAAAACTCGCCAAACATGATACCAATCATGACATTGAGTTTATTAACATTCAGCTTGAACACGAAATGGAAAAATACCCGAACGTCGATCCTAAAAAAGCCGGCCGTATACTTCACGCGATAACCCCCGAGGGTAAATTGATCACAGCGCTCGATGTGACCTATCAAGCTTGGGCGTTAGTTGGCAAAGGCTGGATGTTCAAACCGCTGACTTGGCGTTGGGTTCGCTTTTTTGCTGATCCTGTGTATTTATGGTTTGCCAAAAACCGCTACTCTATCTCTGCCTTCTTGACCGGCAATGCGCGTTGCGAGTCCTGTCAAATTGGACGTCCTAAATAGGTTAAAACGATGCAATCATATTTAGTATTTGGCGCGCAATCGGGAATAGCGCAAGGCGTAATACAACTATTACTCACTAACAGCTCTGTGGACATTACAGTCCATGCTTTTTCAAGAGGCGCCCAACCAAGCCAGCTCAATGAACTTGAACACGGTGCAAGCAAACTGGTTTGGCATCAGCTTGAGGATTATGATGTTGATACGCTTAACAAAAACTTAGCGGAGCTCGAATTACCTAGTTTGGACTTGGCCGGCGTCTATGTTTTCAATGGTATCTTGCACAACGATGACTTTATGCCAGAAAAAGCCTTGTCACAGTTTAATCAATCACAATTTGAAGCGGTAATGCACGCTAACACAACAGTGCCAGTCACTATCATTCAGCAGGTGTTGGCTACTATTAACAGTAAACAGTCATTTAAAATTGCAGCGCTGTCAGCAAGAATTGGCAGTATTGGTGATAATGGTCTCGGCGGCTGGCACAGTTACCGTGCGAGTAAAGCGGCGTTAAATATGTTGCTTCAGAACATTGCGATAGAGGCAAGTCGCCGTTTTAAAGGAATAAAAGTGATTAGTTATCACCCTGGAACGACTGATACACCTCTGTCTGTTCCGTTTCAGTCAAATGTTCCTGACGGAAAGTTGTTTGATAAACAACAATCCGCCCAATACTTTTTAGACGTTGTGGCTGCACAATCATTTGACCAAACACTTTCCTATGTTGACTGGCAAGGCAACTCTATTCCTTGGTAACAAAGCACAACTGCACAAGTCAGTTAGTAAGCAGCATTAGGTCTTTTCTGGCATTGCATTAACTGTTTGCTGGTCTTTCTCGTACATTAGGGTTTCGGACAAGTTATCGTAGCATTCCAGCGCACTTAATATTGCCCCTTCTACACGTCCACCTTTTGCCCAATCACCAATGATGGACAACTGTTTTTCAGCCTCAAATATAATGGATGAGCCATGCTGCTCAACGTGACGATTGTATTCTTCACTCGGCCGTGCGTATCGCCAAAAATGGCAATATCCTTCGACATGATGAAGCTCTTCGTCCAACATCTCGTTCTCTTGAAGTGTTTGCTGAAGCCAATCAAACGCCATCGCTTCTATAACAGCGACAGGTTGGCCAATATTCTTCTCAGTGAACTCAACAGAAAAGTGGATATTCCATATGTCATCAATATGGTCGTCGTTCTCAAGACCTCTAGAAGGTCGACTATTCTGTCTAGCGAACCAAGAGACTTGCTCATCACCGAAGACACCTTGAACGGCACTATTGACCTTACCCTTGGTGGCAATTGCTGCAGCCCAGCATGGCGAATGGACGTGTTTGGGTATTAACATGTGTAAAGACTTGTCGTCTGAGAAGATTTCGTCAGCTTGTTCGGCAGGAATTGTGCTTATCAGCCAGTCATAAACTCCGATGAGCTCCTGGTTGTCATCCCACAAATACCACTTTACATTGTTACCTACTTCATCAGTGGTGGCTCTAACGACACGGCTATTTAATTGGAGCTTTACATCTTGGAGGAGGTGCTTAGCAAGCGAATTCATCTCGGGTTGGGCAACATAACGACGCTCATAATCAACGGAAGGTAATAAAACACCCGCTTTCAGTTTGCTAGGTTGAAAGTCCCATTGTGCGACTATACCCTGTCTCACCCAATCATCGACGAGCTGTGTAGCTAGTGGGTCTCGTGCGGTGAAGTACTGAGCGCCCATATCACAATTGTGCCAAGCTAGCCGCTTAGTGAACATGCGTCCGCCACGACCACGAGATTTTTCTATTACGGTAACGTTTAGCCCGTCACTTTTAAGTTTGTTGGCCAGAACTGCGCCGGATAATCCCGCTCCGATAATCGCAATTTTCATTGAACGCTCCAAAAAAAGCTTTTTAGATCACCCATAACGTACATTTTCGAGATTAGGTTCACTTTTTTATAAAAAATTATCGGCGATCGAATTCCACCGTTTTATCAGGGTGCTGATAAAAGCCCTCTTTCAATAAGTTTTTATAACGCTTCATTTGTCCTTGCAATACCAATTGCTCTAGCCCTTTGTTAAACAGTGATAAAATTAATTGGTCGTCCTTGGCCCCTTTGGGGATTAATAAATGAGTCGTCACCGTCGAAATATAGGGAGACAACACTTTGACTTCCTCGCGTTCGGCACCAGAGAAGTCCCTTTGCAATAGATACCACCCCGTCAACTCATCAATTGGAAAAACATCAATTTTTCCATCAATTAACGCATCAAACGCCGCTTTATCAGAATCAAATTCAGTTAACTTGCCATGGCCTTTGATGTAACCGGCTAACTCGTCCGTATATAAATACCCTTTGGTTGTACCTAGCTTCAACTCATCTAAATCTTGTAAAGAGGACCATTTTTGACGGTCAAAGGTTCGGTTCACATAAAACACTAAGTTTTCAACAGAAATGGGATCGCTATGCCAAAACTGTGACTCTCTAGAACGAATGAAGTTGCCATAAGACACCGCGTGATATTCTCCGCGTAACGTCGCTGCTAGTGCCTCCTCCCAGGGTAAGGAGGTAAACTCTACAATGACACCTGTCTCTAAAAAAGCCTGAGAAATAATGTGATTCATGTAGCCGTCATGCTCCATGTCGGTAGAGGTGTATGGCGCGTATTCTGTCGTCGCTATTTTAAGCTTGAGCCACGCATGAGCAAAAGATTGATTAGGTAACAATAGCGAACCTAGTAAGGCTAAAATTAATAAATATGCTTTCATTTTTTACTTAATCCTTTTCTATCCATTCAACTAAAAATAAATACCTAAACTGATATTTAGTCTGTGTGTCGTTTCTTGACGACCACCAAGATCCAGCCCAACGCCTGGTCCACCTGAGAACCACATATTTTTGCCGTGGATACTATCGATGTATACATACAACTTAGACCAACCAAAACTGCACCCGTTGACCCACTGAGACGAGGCTAACGCGCTAGCTTCATCAGGTTCGACTTTGCCATACTCGCTATAACATTTAATTGGTGTCAGCTGCTTGGACTTCATAGGCAGTGTATAAACGACATTTGCAATGTAACTTTTGCCTTTACTCGTTGCCAAAAACGGAAAGTCGTAAGCGGACATGGCTAATCTATCAGTAGGCTGTCCTATAGGTGCTTTTAAATCGTAATCAAAATCGGTGTATTGAAACTCAAATTTGAAGGGACGTTGATTATGTCTAACGTGAAATGCATAGGCACTTGTGTCGCCATTTTGCAATGTATCTAGGTTGAGAATTTCACCTTGTTGGACGCTAAAGCCAATGTCTGTCGTCGAACGGGCGAGTAACTTTGCCGTGTAGTTTGCTCGCACGTTAAATTGGTTTTGTTCTTTATTGCGGAACATCCCGTCATCGGCGACATCAAAAGAATAACGAGAGAGTTTGGCAGCATCGTTATACTCGTCATTTAGGAAGTAGGCGGTTTGGAATTGCCAATCCCCTCTCTCGTATTCAACCACCGCACCGGCATCATAATCGTCTTCAAAACCAATATAATAATTGATGGAAAACCAGAAATTATTGGATGCAAAAGGCATCAGACCAAACGGCACTTTAGTAATGCCAACCGTAGTTTTCCAGTGGTTATCAATTTGATAGGTTAAATCGGCAAAACGTATCGTATTAAAGTCGACATTTTCGTACCAGCGGTATTCTGCTTTATAGCTGAAAGCATCGTCTTTTCCGGCTACATTTAACTTAAAAGACTCAAACTCAAGCCCATCTCTCAGTTCATTCTGTGCCCAATCTACATAACTGTAATTAAGTCGAACGTGACCACCGAGTTCAAAAGGCAGGCTATCAGCAAAGCTAAAATTCGGTGAGGCGAGTAGTAAAGTAGAATAAAAGAGAATGTGATTTTTTATTTTCATTTCACAGCCTTGTCAAACCCTTAATAAATCGAGACATTTAAAAAGCGTAGCACAAGGCTGGAAACTTGCGGGGTGTTTACTCTTAGTTAGCTTCAGTTAGTAGTAAGGGTCAATGTAACTGCACAGTGATCACTTAACATTAACTTAGGCTCCATATTTTTGTAGTGATACACATTTGGCGTCATTAAGAACTGATTGTCGTCTAAGTTACCAACTAAAATGTGGTCAATTGGCACAGGGTAATATTCATGACAGCCTTTTAACGTCGCCGTTGCATTTTTTAAGGTCGAAGCACTTCCATCAGTGTTATTCATAAGTTCGCTAGTGAAGAAGTTGTTTGGTGTCGCTAAACGGTGGTTAAAGTCACCTAAAATAACGTAAGGCGTTGCAGCCTTTTCTTTAGACTCCACATAAGCGTCCAATATTGGCGCTTGCTTAGCGTAAGTCTGACACGCATATTTGTCTGACGAAGAATAGTCATCGACAAAACAGCCACTTTTCATATGAACATTAAGCAATGACATAGGACCAAACTCACCATCAACGGTGATCTCAAGCGCATGTCGTAACCCTCTTGAGTCCAAAGCAAACTCGGATAAAGAGTTCGTTTCTTTTAATTCAATACCTTTTCTCACTGCAAATGCGACTTTTTGTTGAGTCGACTTGTTGCCATTACTACGGCAGTCAAAAGGGTCATTGTCAGGACGTCCCGACATTACCACTTGCCAGTCAGATGCAGGAAATAGTTGGTGAACAGCTTGGGCAGAATGGACTTCTTGCATAGCAACAATATCGGCATTTACCGTTGCTGCGTATTGTTTCATTTCACTCATTTCTTGTGCCGTTCTCGGGCGGCAGCCAGCTTCCGCTGGATACGCTAAGTGTTCAATATTCCAAGACGCCACCTTTAATGACGAACCGCTTGGTGTTGACGCCTGTACTTGTGTTTGATCAATAGTGTTGTTGGCTTCTTCACCGCTTTGACAGCCAACTAAGACGGCGCAAACAGCTGACATTATTATTGTTTTAGTTGTATTCATACTTTGTACTTTTGAATTATTAGTTAAATTGAGACCAGTTTAGCTTAATAGTGTAGCGACTTTATGACAGAAGATAGAGGGACAAAAATGAATTTTGACGCTGAGAAAGCCCTATCTAACGATTTTATTTACGGCTAGTTAACGTGTTGTCGGACATCATCAGGGTTATCCGAATATTCAGAAATGTCTAACACTTCAATTTCATAAGCCGATGTACCTGCGATATCCTCAAACAGCCCCTCTGAAAAAACACCTCGGATAAGATATGGTTGTTTTAGGTTTACTTCAAAATCACTTGGTTCTAGGCGCACAAACACAATTTGGTTTGGAGGTGGCGGTGGAAAGTGAATACAAGCACCATAATATGGCACCACAAACACTAAGCTTGGGCTGTTATTATCATAAAATTCAATGGGCACAACAAATCCAGGAAGACTGACAAATTGTCCATTAAAAGAAGAAACCGTCTCAGTTGAGATCATCGCTTGTTGGTATTCTTGGTCGCTTGCGGCAGAAATCGATTGAAAAATTTGGTCTGAAATAGCTTCAGTGGAGGGCTGCTTGTCGGTATTGGCATCATTAGCAACGGAGCTTTGATTGTATTTTTCCAGCACACTTTGATGTCCTACTGGCAAAAGTTGACTCCAACTCAATGGCCTGGGTTCTGTTGTTAATAACTTTTGATCAAAGTTATTTGATACATACACTTTGGACTGGCTAGAGGTAAATAGACTTTTCGAGTCACTGTCAGTTAAAGAAAAAAGTATTATTAAGAAGGCTACTGATAATCCAATCGCAAGAACGGCATAGATGAGTTTGTTGAGAGCCTGTTTTTTCATCGCTATGTTTTGACTTTCCACTGTTATGTAACTGAATTACTGGACCAGAATGAACGGCGTTACCCTACCCCAATTTTCAGATTCAAAAAAGCCCAACCCTTCTCGCAGATATAAAAAAACCCGCTCAATGAGCGGGTTGTTTTATATGGCGGAGAGGGAGGGATTCGAACCCCCGGAAGGTTTAACCCTTCGCCTGATTTCAAGTCAGGTGCATTCGACCGAACTCTGCCACCTCTCCACTCGATGGAGCGCATATTAGAGGCCTTCTTTGACGTTGTAAAGGGTTAGTTTAAAAAAATGTTAATTTCATGGTTTAAATGGTGATTTTTAAAACAACCCGATACTTTTATCGACAAAGTGACGCTTTTTTGAGTTGGATATGGGAACCAATCTTAACGCTAATACTCAAAAGTTAGAGAAAAACATGTGCCTTGGGTTTTAAAATTAACAGAGTTGAGGACTCGTTCTTTCTGAAAACACAGTACTTATGTAGAGGATATAGTTAATCGTTGCACATTTTTCCAACGTATAGACATTGAAACGGCGCTGCAAAGCCACAATATATTGACCAGATATAAAATTTATTGAACACTACTCAACAGAAACAGTTAACTAATACAAATTTAACAATTATAAAACTTTACATTTATAGAACATTATAGGAGTTCAAAATGGACAGCAGAATGGCGTATCAAGGTACTCAAACGTCTGCATTAGAGCAGAACAAAGTACTAAGAAACACGTATTCATTATTAGCAATGACATTGGCATTTGCCGCAGTTGTTGCAGGCACAGCGATGGCGTTGAATTTGCCACACCCTGGCTTAATCATCACGCTAGTTGGTTTTTATGGCCTTCTATTCTGGGTTCATAAAGCCGCTAATTCATCAATGGGCCTAGTTGCAACTTTTGCTTTCACTGGTTTCTTAGGCTATTCACTTGGCCCAATTCTAAATATGGTAATTGGCGCTGGCGGTGGTGAAATCGTTATGATGGCGCTAGGTGGTACTGCCCTAACCTTCTTTGGTTTGTCAGCGTACGCACTTACTACTAAGAAAGATTTATCATTCTTAGGCGGTATGATGGTTGCGGGTTTCTGGGTATTGCTAGTTGCTATGATTGGTAACATCTTCTTACAGCTACCAGCATTATCTCTAGCAATTAGTGCGATGTTCATCCTGTTTTCTTCAGGCGGTATCTTGCTACAGACACAAGCAATCGTACGTGGTGGTGAAACAAACTACATCCTAGCAACAGTGACGTTGTTTGTATCAATCTACAACATCTTCATCAGCTTAATTAACATCTTAATGGCATTTGCTGGTAACGATGATTAATTATTAATGACCAACGGTTCTCGCTGGTCAAAAAGAAGATAAAAAACGCTGCGCTATGCAGCGTTTTTTTTACCTTAAATCATTCGCTTTTAAATCAAACCCCACGTCAAAATCCATTCGAGTTACAAAAACAGGCCAATGACTAGGTTCATTGCCAATTATGATTTAAACTTAACTTCATCTGCATTAAGTAATAATGAGTATTATGCGTTATCTTCTCATGCTTCACGGCTCTGCGTGGTCACAACAATCTGTTAAATCTGCGACTGATTTTGCTAAGGCGGCAATCACTCAGGGACATACCATTGATGCAATTTTCTTATATCAAGACGGCGCAACCAATGCTTTGCCGGAAATAGAAATCAGTTCGGATGAGCTTAATGGTCAAACCGCCCTTCTCGACTTACATAGACAACACGGGGTGCCGTTGTGGCTATGTGTAACTGCCGGTGTAAAACGTGGTGTAACCGAGCACAATGTGCACAAAGGTTTTAAAATCGCAGGGCTTGCTGAGTTTGCAGAAGCCTCTACGCTTGCTGATAAAGTCATTCAATTTAAGTAACTGGCGGTCATCATGAATATTAAAAATGTGTTAGTCATTCATACCCAAGCCAGTTTTAACTCTATGGCAGGCAAAGAAGCGTTAGACTTGAGTTTGATTTTTGGCAGTTATGAACAGAACGTAACTGTCCTATTTATGCATCATGGAGTCTTTCAAACTCTAGCGCATCAAGATCCAGAGCCAATTGGCCAAAAAGACTATTTAAGTACAATTAAAGTACTCGACATTTATGACATTGAACAAGTGTTCGTTTGCGGTAAGAGCTTAGACAAGTTTGGTATGCAAAACCAAGCTCGCTTACCAGATATTGAGGTCATTGAGTCTACTCAAATTAAAGCGTTGAAAGACGCCGCTGATCATATCTTTGTCATTTGATACAGGACACATCTATGCCGTTTTCAAACCACGCTTATAGCCTCCACATGATATTTAGCCCAGACGGCTGGGAAAAAGCCAAGCCTGTTATTGATGCAACCGACCGCATTTTGTTTTTGCAAGATGCGTGTTACTTGTTGCAAGCAGAGCTGAAATCGCCTTCCGAGCTCGTATATGCCAGAGCGCTTGATGTAAACGCACGAGCCATAAAGGCCCCAGATGCCATCGAATTACTCGACGATGAGCTATGGGTCAAACTAACCGAACAAGCGAATAATGTATTAAGTTGGTAAACACTTTAATTTGATACAAATATAAGTTAGTACAAAGCACAAAGAGACATCGATGATTGAATTTAACGGTCAGCAATTTGAAACTGACAAACACGAATATTTAGCCAACTTAAGTGACTGGAGTGAAGAACTGGCCGAGCACATTGCTAGCCTAGAAAATATCACAATGACGGAAAACCATTGGGAAGTGGTCCATTTCGTTCGTGATTTTTATAAAGAATACAAAACCTCCCCTGCTATTCGTATGTTGGTTAAAGCCATGGCAAAACAACTTGGCGAAGAAAAAGGCAACAGTATTTACCTCTACAAATTATTTCCAAAAGGGCCAGCTAAACAAGCAACCCGAATTGCTGGGTTACCAAAACCCGCCAAGTGCATATAGAAAAAGCGCCGATTGGCGCTTTTTTATTCTCTTTAATTACTGTATTAACAGAGAGCTAGTGCCGTGAAGCCCAGTATTCGTGCTTATACTGGACTTACACAAAGCATTCCCCACATTTACATCACATCATCACGAGTGGTTGCAGGACCTACAATCTTTTTCACTTCGTATTTTTTAAACCAGCCAAGAATGTTTTCAATCTTAGCGACCATACGAGATGGGCGACCAGCAATGCCATGTGGCGAGCCTGGAACGCGAACCATTACAGTATCGATTTTGCGAAGCTTAAGCGCTTGATAGTACTGTTCGGTTTCTGACATTGGTGTGCGGCGGTCATTTTCACCCGTTAACAACATAGTTGGTGTTGTAACATTACCCACTAGTGACAACGGTGAACGCTCCCAGTAGTGCTCAACATTTTCCCAAGGCACACCTGGGAACTGGAATGGAATTTGACCTAAATAACTATCTGCCGTTAACACTTTTGAAATCCAGTTAATCACCGGCTTAGCAACTACCGCTGCTTTGAAACGGTCGGTTAGGCCAATCGCATAAGCGGTCGCAATACCACCAGCAGAGCCACCTGTTATATAGAGTTTTTCTGGGTCTACGAGTCCTTTGTCGATAAGTGCGTCAACACCTGACATGTGATCAGCAAAGTCCCACTTACTTGAATATTTGTTTTGTAGCAATAACGCAAAGCGCTCACCATAACCGGTACTGCCTCTGTGGTTATCATAAAATACGATATAACCTTCTGCAGCAAAACGTTGGAGTTCGGCTGAGAAATGCGGTCCATAAGACAAGTGCGGTCCACCGTGAATTTCTAAAATCAGTGGGTACTTTTTAGTTGGGTCGTAATCAGGTGGCAAAATATACCAGCCTTGAATTTCTTCGCCGTCAATCGATGAGTTGTAAATAACTTCTTTAACTTCACCAAGTTTTTTATGACCTAACAGGTCTTCATTCAACGCAGAAATTTGAACTTCTTTGCGACCTTTTTTGACATAAATATCGGCTGGGCGTTGGGCCGAGCCTTTTGTATAAGCAATCACGTCATCATCAGCATGAAAATTAGCAAAGGCATAAGGACGACCAATCGTTGTGCCGCCAAGACCCGTTGCTAGTTTTTTATGTTTGCCTCGAAGACTTGAATAGCCAACAGTAATACTGCCGCGCTCTGTCATTTGATAATAAAGACCTGAACTTTTTTCATTCCAAATAGGATTAGCAACAGAGTTGTCTATGTCACTCGTAATATTTTTAGCAGGCTTATCGCTATCAACTTTTTTAATAAATAAATGACGGTTTCGGTACGCCAGCTTTTTATCGTCATTATGTAAAAACGCTAAGTAGTCGCCATCAGGAGATACCGTTGGGGAATACTCACCACCTGGTAAATCAGTGATTTGTTTTAACATACCTGCATTTGGACCAAATGCGACAACAGAGTAGATATCAGACTCACGAGTTTCATATTCCCAGTTGTCACTGCGATTAGCAGAGAAATAAATTTGACTGCCATCTTTAGACCAGGCTAAGTCACCGCCGTGATTGTAATTGCCCGACGTTAATTGACGTGCCGTACCACCTGAAGCAGGAATAACAAAAACGTGTCTAAAACTAGGCTCTAGTATACCTGCACCATCGGCTTGATAGCGCGCTTTGGTGACATATTGAACAGGTTCAGACCACTTTGCGCCTTTTGGCTTTTTGGGCATCGCGACTGAAAAAGGACGGCTAGTATCGGCAACCGACATCACAAACGCCAAATGCTCACCATCAGGTGACCATGTCACATTACTCAAGCCTTTTTGAACATTAGAAACTAGTGCAGTTTGACCTGTGTCCAACCAACGGACATAAAGCTGAGTTTTGCCTTCTTCATTGGACAAATAAGCAATGCGGTCGCCCTTTGGTGACCACTTCGCGCCAAAATAAGCTTTTTTACCAGATAACAAAGGACGGTGCATCGTCCCATCTGTTTTTGCCATCCATAAATTACTTCGCGTACTGTCCGTCATAATGTCATTAGAGCGACGCGTATAAACCACCCATTTACCATCAGGCGATACCTGTGGGTCAGTTGCGTATTCTAGTTCAAATATATCTTCGGCTTGTAGAGTGTGATTTGTCGTTGGAGCTATCTTACCTGCATGATCATCAGCAAAACTTGGGCTGCCGACCAATGCTGTAGATAAAGAGGCAACGATAGCGAGAAGTGAGTGTGACTTCATAGCGCTTCCTTATTATTTTTATCGTTGTAGCCAGTCTACCCTCCTAGAACAAGACGACACAACACTATTTATCCGCAAAAATTTTTCAACTATCGCAATGTCCTAAAAAGCACTTTTTTAAATATGTTCAAAAAAAATGATTTAATGTAACATCGAGTAGATTTGATCAACATTCTTGAAAGGAACAAGCATGAATAAGAAGAAGTTGTCAGTGCTGTTGTCGGCTGGAACAATCACTATGGCGATGGCCATGGCTGGTTGCTCACCACAACAAGCCCCTGAAAAACAAACCTCAGCTGTTGAGGCTGAAGCCAAGCAAGACGTCAATCCATTCTTTGAAAAATGGGAAACACCATTTGGTGCACCGCCATTTGATATCATCAAAACCGAGCACTTTTTACCTGCTTTTGAAAAATCAATGGAAATGCATCTTAAAGAAGTTGATGCCATTGCCAATGCTGATACTAACCCAACGTTTGAAAACACCATTGAACAACTGGAACTATCAGGCGCTGAATTAACTCGTGTTGCACGTGTTTTCTTTAACTTAACGGGCACAGAATCAAGCCCTGAGATGCAAGCCTTACAGCGTGAAGTCTCTCCTATGTTGGCTCGTCACGGCAACAAAATCCGCATGAACGAAGCCCTGTTCCAACGTGTTAAAACGATTTATGAAAACCGTAAAGAAACAGGCTTAAAAGGCGAACAACTGCGTTTAACAGAGCGCATGTACAATGATGCTATTCGTTCAGGTGCAAACCTAACCGGTGAAGACCGCACTCGTTTTGCCGAAATCAACGAGCGCATTTCTAGCCTAACGACGCAGTTTGGCCAGAACTCATTAAACGACAGCAAAAACTTCAAGCTTGTACTAGAAGAAAGTGACCTTGCGGGTATGTCTCAATCGATGATTGATGCGGCTGCAGCGGCTGCAAAATCACAAGGTTTAGAAGGCAAATACCTGATCACTCTTCAACGTTCTAGCGTTGAGCCATTCCTGCAGTTCTCTGAGCGTCGTGACCTACGTGAAAAAGCGTTCAAAGGCTGGGCAATGCGCGGTGACAACGACAACGAATTTGATAACAAAAAAATCATTGAAGAAATCGTTAAACTGCGTTCAGAGCGCGCCAAACTTCTTGGTTACAAACATCATTCAGACTACGTTTTATCAAATACGATGGCCTCTTCTCCAGAAGCAGCGATGGACCTTTTGTTAAAAGTTTGGAAGCCAGCGGTTGCACAAGCTGAAAAAGAACGCGAGTGGATCTTAGAGCAAATGAAAGCCGAAGGTGCTGATCATGAATTTGCAGCTTGGGATTGGCGTTTTTATGCTGAGAAAGTTCGCAAAGCTAAGTTTGACTTAGACCAAGGCGAAATCGCTCAATACTTCGAATTAAATAACATGCTTGAAGCTAAGTTCTACGTAGCCGAGCAATTATTTGGCTTAACGTTCGAAGAACGCAACGACATTCCTGTCTACAACCCTGTTGTTCGTGTTTGGGAAGTAAAAGACGCTGCGGGCAAGTCAATTGGCCTGTTCTATGGTGACTACTACGCTCGCCCTTCAAAGCGCTCAGGTGCTTGGATGAGTGCGTTTAGAACGCAACAAAAGTTAGCGGGCAACGTTAAACCTCTGATTATCAACAACATGAACCTAAACCAACCAGCTGAGGGTGAGCCAACGTTAATGAGCTACTCTGATGCGGTTACTCTATTCCATGAGTTTGGTCACGCACTGCACGGTTTATTGTCAGATGTTAAATACCCTACTCTAGCAGGTACAGCGGTATCTCGTGACTGGGTTGAGTTCCCTGCACAGTTATACGAGCACTTCATTGGTCAGCCGCAAATGCTGAAAAAGTTTGCTCGCCACTATAAGACAGACGAACCAATGCCTGATGCATTAATCGAGCGTATCAAAAACGCCAGCACCTTTAACCAAGGTTTTGCAACGGTTGAGTTTACAGCTTCTGCGCTAGTGGACATGGCTTACCACCAGCTTACTGAAGTCGACAACTTAGATGTTCGAGCTTTTGAAGATAAAATCTTAAACGGCTACGGCAAACCTGAAGAGATCATCATGCGTCACCGCAGCACGCACTTTGGTCATATCTTCGCAGGTGGTTACGACTCAGCATACTACGCATACATGTGGTCAGAAATCTTAGACTCTGATGGCTTTAATGCGTTTGTTGAAGCAGGTGACATTTTTGATAAAGAAACCTCACAACGTCTATTAAAGTATGTTTACAGCACAGGTGACACAATGAACTACGACGAAGCATACAAAGGCTTCCGTGGTCGTGCGCCAACAACTGATGCACTACTTAAAAACAAAGGTTTTACTGACTAAACAGTTGACTCAAAATGGTTAACTTAAATATCAAAGCTAACTAAAAAACAAAAGCCGCAGATTTAAATGTCTGCGGCTTTTTTATTGGACTAATATCTTGGACTTATATCTTGGATGTATCTATTGGACGTACTTTCGACCAACTAACTTGCTTGCTTCACCACTACTTCCATAAAGTCAGTCGCTCATCAAACAAGCTATACATCTCTTTTTGTCTGTTCTACTCAAGCACAACAGTATCGATGACGTGGATAATACCGTTCGTCGTGTAAATATCTGTCATTGTCACCGTAGCACCACCAAATACAAGTAAACGAGTTTCGCTATCAATGCTCACGGCGATATTATTACCAGACGCCGTTTCAACCATAGTGCCATTAGCTGCATAAGCACTGACAGAGTTCACTTCACCCGTTACCACATGCTGTAATAACACTTCAGCAAGTGCCGTTTGGTCTGCCAATAGAGCGCTTAGCGCTGCACTGTCGATTTTGTCGAACGCGGCGTCAGTTGGTGCAAATACTGTAAACGTTGCTTCAGGGTCTGATAATGTTGTAACCAGATCGGCTTGAGTTAACGCATCGACCAATGTCGTGAAGTTGCCATTTGCAATAGCAGTATCAACAATATTCATGGTCGGCATGCCTTTGTCCTCTGGCGGCATTAACACTTTATCAATGACATGAATCACGCCGTTATCCGCCATTACATCCGCCGTTGTTACCACTGCATTATTTACATACAACATTGAATCTACTGCACTAAGAGCAACGTTGTCAGTATTCGCTGTTTCGACTTGATTATCCGTCGAGTTCGCGACTGTTAATGCGGCGTCCGAATTTACCTTTCCGCTTACTACATGGTAAAGCAAAATATCACTTAGGGTTTCTGGGTCCTCTAAAAGCGCTTCTACCGTACCCTCTGGTAACGCATCAAATGCTGCGTCAGTTGGCGCAAAGACTGTGTAGTCTGTCTCTAAGTCTCCTAACACAAGGTCTAAATCGGTTGCTTCAAGCGCCGCTAACAATGTCGTAAAACTGCCGTTCGCTTCGGCCACATCAACAATACTCATTGGCGGTGCAGGTAATTCAACATCCGCAATCACCACAGCATCAATCACGTGGATAATACCGTTTGTAGTATAAATGTCTTGAGTCACAACGGTTGCGCCACCAAAAGTAAGCGTGTCAGCGTCACTGTTAATCATTAAAGGAATTTCGGCGCCCGATGCTGTTTCTACATCTGTTCCATTTAATGAATAAGCAGTAACAGAATCAACTGCGGCATCAGCCACGACGTGTTGCAATAAAATATCGCTTAATACATCAGGATTGTTTAGTAGCAAAGTAATGGTTTCGGTGCCAATTAGCTCGAAGGCTGCATCGGTTGGTGCGAACACCGTAAATTCACCGTCCGCACTCGCTAATGTTGAGTCTAGCCCCGTCGCTTGTAACGCTGCGACCAATGTCGTGAAGTTTCCTGCCGCGACAGCTGTCTCAACGATGTTATCTGTTGGTGAGCCCATCGCTTTTGGTGGCATCAATACCGCGTCGATAACATGAATCACACCGTTGTCAGCTTGAACGTCGGTGACCGTCACTGTCGCGGTGTTAACAAGCAAGTCATCACCGTCTAGAGACAACGCAAAGTTACTGCCGTTAACCGTTTCTACTGTTGAACCCGCTAGACCAATGGCTGCGGCGCTTTCAACTTCTCCACTTACTACGTGATAGGTCAAAATACTGCTTAGCGTATCAGGGTCGGCGAGTAAATCATTGATTGTATCGTCACCTAACAATGCAAAAGCTGCATCGGTTGGCGCAAATACAGTAAATTCTTGGCTGGTATCTGAAAGTGTTACATCAAGACCCGTGGTCTCCAGAGCTGTAACAAGGGTGGTAAAGTTTCCATCGGCGATTGCAACATCAACAACAGTTTGGACTTCTACTTCATCTGAATCATCGTCATCATCAATTAAGTCACAAGCTTGAATAAAAAACACACTGCCAATTAGAAGGAGTAAAGTTTTAAAGTTTTTCACTTGGATATTCCTTTTATACATGAATAGTTGCAGTTAGGAATACTGTGATTGTTTTTTAAACGATCAAAATAGGGCTAACTTTTTACAAAAAGGCAAAGTTAGCGATAGTTAAGCAATACAAGAATTGGAACCGAGTAATGACAAACAATTAAAAAAGGATGGTTACGCAAGATAGTGGTTTATCAGCCCCAAGTTTAAATCAGGATTAAACTCGAGGCTGACAACT
>NZ_CEYNSH010000049.1:0-18923 GCF_982872775.1 Psychrosphaera sp.
ATGTGGCGACATTATAAATAAATGACTTACAAAAAACACTTTATTACTTGTTAAATTGAAAAACGATTGATTTAAGACAAGGATTTCACTGTTTTATTCATTCCTTTCAACTTCAAACTAAATCTTAAAAGCGTTTATTTGAGAATGTAACTTCGTTCATTTGGTGACACCCTGCCCGTTTGAATGGCGTCAGCCATGTGTTTGATTGCGGGGCTCGGTCGTCCATTTAAATCTTCCAAAAAATAAGTGTGGCCCTTTTTATCAAACTGATTATTAAACTCATCGCAATCAATTTCGTAAACCGTTTTGGGTAGCTTCGACAAATTTTCTGGCCCTGTCATTCCCAGACGCCTGGAAGCCGTCATGCTTTTGAGGTTTGCCACTTTTGACGCTGGCATGGCAAAGTCATCATTAGCAAAATAAACGAGTGTATTTCGACTTGAATCAACAACAGAACGTCCGCGCTGATCTTGTTCCAAAATTTCATTTTTGACATCAGCTGCCATCATAAAAATGTTTCTAAATAGCTGTGGAACCGAACGCCCTGGCAGTTTACTGGCGAAATGTGCAAGCGCATTAACCAACACACGGTTGCCCATTGAGTGCGCAAGTATATTAATTCTTCTAAAGCAAGGGTGTACAATTTGTTCTTTATCGTGTCGCCACTCATTAAATTTTAATAACGCTCTGGCAAAACCAGGCCCAGACAAGTCTGCGGCATCTTGATCATCCCAATAATCGCCAATAAACGCAGCAACTGAATCATCGTCGCAGGGCCAGATAATAGGGATCACTTTGACTAAATTTGGCTGGATAGCATCGAACTGACGTTGCAACGTTTCTGTGTTGTTAAATATATCGGGCTCCATATTGTTATTAAAACCGTGAATATAAAATAATAATTGGGCCTCATTGGGGAGATGTTTTAATTCAGAAAAGAAAGGTTTACTGGTGATTTCTATATATTCACCAACGTCATTACGACGACAAAAATATAAGTTTTGAGAAACAGAGGTATTTTGATAATCAAATGAGATAGAGCGTTTTTTTTTACTTTTGGCTGATTGTTTTGGTAGTCGGTTGGTAATAAATAACATGATGGATCCCTTCCTTTATTTATTCTTACAGCACATTGTTTTTAATTTTGTTAACTCACTTTTAACCCTGTTATTTGGCCAACTCCAAGTGCTATTGCCAACGCAATTGTTGTACTCAATAACGTGCCTAATAAAACGTATTCCGTCAACCGCTTATCTTTTTGTTCGCGCAGGTCACCCACTCTTAAAATACTTTTGGCCGCCAGCAAAAATCCAACACCAGCAAATTGATTTAGCAGAACGAAAGTGATAATTAACACACGTTCCAAATAACCTATGTATTTTCCTGCCGCCCTTAAACCTAGTTCAGACTCACTATTTGTTTTGTCTTCGCTGTTTGTAAATTTAGTGGGTGTCATAAACCTAGCCAGTACCATAGACATGAAAATTGAGGTTGGTTTTAAGGCCAATAAATACCCAGCCAAAATGCAAATAGTCTCTGGAGTTAATAACTGGGTCAACAACTTGAATACAGTATCAAGATTAGACTGCGACATCATGAGAAAGACAATCACCAAAACCGTGATATGAGCCATTTGGTCGAGTAAAAATAGCGTTGCAGATTGTGACTTTTTGGACTGGCTTTTAAGCATATCTATCACAAAGTGCGAAACACCTACTAACAATACAGCCCAACTTAGCTGACTAAAACTTGCTCCCCAATACCAAAGAGCTACAGAAACTAGCCCCATGTGCACTAGCGTGTGTTTGTATAACGCACCTGACTTGAGGCCTTTTGAGTCCTTGTCTTTCACCCAGTCGGCACTTTGAAAATAGAAATCCCCCAACACATGAGCAAGAATTAAAAGTGCGGCGAGTTCTAACATTTTACTTCCTTGTTGGTCGATACGTTTGCTGTATAAGTATTTGTAACATGTCCAAATATTGATAGATAGTCTTTGCACCAATACGTGTTTTAATATTCGATGTACTTTGCTCGGACATCCCTAAAGCTAGTGCTAACTCGGAATTACTTGGAAATCCTAATTTCATGTCTTGATATAACAACTGGCTTTGTTTTTCTGTTAGACCACTTACAATTAAGTCACACAGAGCCAAACTTTTACTGACAGTGTTTTCAAGCAACGAAATAGAACTGTCAGACTCATTCGGCTCAGTACAGTGAAACGACATACTACCCTTAGGGGTTTTATCTAAGCCACGGCCTGATAACTGAAACGCTGGACCATTTACTCTACCTAGACTTGTTGCGTTATTTTTCCGCGTATCAACGCCCAAGCCTATTGAAATGGTGCTATTGAGTGGTTTTGAAAAGGGCCGGTCAGACAACAAGCCGACTTTCAAAAAAACGGCAACGGTTGCCGACAGATGAAACTGATCCGTCATCAACTGAAAACCATCACCTCGATAAATTTCACTTTGAATTTGAGCGTCACCTTGACCTTTAAGAAACGTATTGCAATCTGACAGAACTGACTCTAATTGCTCCATGGCCCAGTCATATTCTGCAGCATTTAGTTTAGATGAAGCAACGAGATCACCCGTTATCACTGCTTGAAACAATTGCCGCCTCCTTCTTCTAATCAATAAGAAGATCCATTTTATTGTTGGCGTTGGACACCACGTTTAAATTACATAAAAAATCGTATATTTCTTAATTTACACGACATATGGTGTATTTCAACTTTTACATGATTTTATATAAAAAACGGCACTTCATAGTGCCGTTTTTAAGTTATGACCAACGCCATTGAATCACAAAGATTTTGACGAGTTATAGATCCTTGAGCAGTTCTTCAACCGCACGCTTTAATTGAGGATCCACGTTTTTAGCTTTGTATGCCGGTGGATTAAATACCTCGATATCTGGTTGCGCTGGTGTGAAATCCATATTGGCGTCTGAGTCTTTGACCCACCAGCCTCTAAATGGCATACGAACAATGGAACCATCAACTAAGCCTTGAGCACCAGTACTGATCACCGCACCAAATGTTGGGCGGCCAACTAGCTTACCTAGACCAAGTGCTTTATAGGCATGAGAGAAAATCTCTGCATTTGAATAACTTGCTTCGTTACTCATCGCAATTGACGGCTTTGTCCATGCAGATAATGGTAAACGCTCTGAGAATGGGTAGTCATTACGGAACTTCTTATTCTCTTTGTTAATGTCATCAGCTGCACCACGAGGAATCGTGTACGCATGCTGTTTAACATTTAACACAGCCATTAGGTAATCAGTTGTCCAGCCACCGCCATTGTAACGAACGTCAATAACGATGCCTTCTTTACCGTAGCCTGCAGCCATAAGTTCACGTTCAAAACGCTCAAAACTAGTCCAGTTCATACCTCGAATATGTAGGTATCCCAAACGACCATTTGAGAACTTATCTGTCAACGCGCGACGAGTCTCTACCCAGTTATCGTATTTTTCATTACTCAAACTAGTCGTCGGCCACAATACAACTTCTTGCTCTTCACCAGCTCGCTCTAAGCCAATCAATACTGGTTGTTTAGCTTGACCATTTAACAGTGAATATAAATTAGCTTCTTTTACCGACTCTTGGTTGATATGGGTGATGACGTCGTTAACCATCAATTTACTATCTTCACGAGCCGCTGGGCTGTTATCCAATACAGACACAACCATCAAGCCTTTATCTGTAGGATAAACTTCGACCCCCATTAGACCCGTGCGGGTTCTCTGAGTTTTCTTTTGGTTTTCTCCGCGGTATAGGCCCATATGACTCGCGTTTACCTGACCTAACATCAAGTTAAAGACATATTGGAAGTCTTCCTTGGTTGAGGCTTTTAGCGCAAGCGGACGGTACATGTCTTTTAGGGCTTGCCAGTCGTTACCGTGGAAGTTTGGATCGTAGAATCCAGCATTTAATGCTTCCCATGCTTCATCAAAGATTTGTGCACGTTCTGCCATGTGCTCGATGCTTTGATTTGAAATAGTAGTTAGCGTTTCTGACTTACCGGTTTTTGAGTTTAATTTAATTAAGGTGCCCTTGCCTGTCAGCGCATAAACACTCTTGCCATCTTTACTCAACGATAAACTACGAGGACGTTTATTGCCTTTCAATACAAGTTTGTTGTCTTCACCATTCCATTTGATTTTGTAAAGGTCACGGTCCATCTTGAAGTTTTGACGCCCTGCTCCACCAATGGCGTAAAAGATGTTTTCGCCTTTTTTGTCAAACGTAAAGGCAGACTCATTACCAGCAAAGCGAGTGACTTGTTCTAAACGCTTGTAAATACCGTCTAGGTCAATTTGAAGCGCTACCTCTTTTGGTTCCGCTTTTTTATCATCAGACTTTTCTGCGTCGTCTTTGTCACTTTTTTTAGCGTCTGGCTTATTAGCCTTTGCTACTTTTGATTTTGGTGTGTCATCAAACTCATCGCGTTTCCACTCTTCTTTTGACTTTTGCCAGTCGCTTTCTTTTAACCAAGCAAACCAAATGTCGTTATCGCCATTGTTACGCATTGATACAAAACCTAGTTTGCTACCGTCTGGCGACCAAACTGGGTTGTAGTCACCTTTAGGGTGCATACTGACATTAACTGGTTGTTCGGAGTTATCCGCCGCGTGAATGAAGACTTCATAGTTAAATGACAAGTCCGCTTTCGAATACGCCAACCATTTGCTGTCAGGAGACCAACTAACACCGCTCGGTGTCGCCCAGCCATCTAACAACGTCTTTTCGTTACTTAGCTCATGCTCTTTGCTGACATCGGCGACGATAAGTTTGCCTCGACCCTCAAGATAAGCCAATTTTTTGCTGTTAGGTGAAACTTTAGGCATGCGCTCTTGTGCAGCAGTGCGAGTTAATGGCGTCACTGAATGCTTAAGAGACTTAAAGATATTTTTCTCTTTGTCATCTGCAGACGTCAATTTGAACAAATCATTTTGACCATCGCGGTCAGACACAAACACTAATGTGTTGTCATCCAACCAAGTAACGTCGCGATCTCTTGCTGCGCCTGTGGTTAAACGAACGGAGCGTTTGTCTTTTTTATCATTGCGTTTTACAAACAAATCGCCGCGTACCGCATAAGACACTAACTTGCCGTTCGGTGATACGCTGTATTCATTGATTGAATTAGTTGTCTTTTTATTGGTTACAGGGTCAAAACGGAAGTCAGTCGGAATCGACACATTTAAAGACTCTGTTTTGCCGCCCTTAACCAAAGCTAACTTATCGGCGGCTTGATAAACCAAGCTGTTAGCATTGTTATCAATACTGAAATGCTCAACACCAAATTTGGTTTCATCCGTTACTTGAACGGCTTTTTTTGAGCCTAGCTTTTGCTTAAATACATTGTATTTACCGGCGCGAGATGAAATGAAATACAACTCGTTATTACTTGACCACTGAGGCATGAAATCATTGCCTTCAAAGTCAGTCAGTTGTTCGTATTTACCAGTGTCTACGTGATAAATCCAGACATTGCGATTTGCTGGACCGCGATAATCTTCACGAGCAATACGGCAAGTACCACGCACAAAGGCGATTTTCTTACCATCAGGTGACACAACAGCATCAAAACCTAAGGCATCCATGAATCTAAATTCGGTTGACTGCTCGGCAGTATCAACACTGAAGACTTCCCACTCTCGCTCTACTTCGGCATAGATACGGCGAGTGTTAAAAAGTACCTGGTTATCGTTGTTAAAACCAAGTACTCGGTCAGGGGCACTGTGATAGGTTAGACGGTCTGGGCGACCACCTTTACTTGGCATAACAAAAACATCGTCGTTACCAAAACGATCACTACTAAAGGCAATGCTTGAGCCATCTTTAGACCATTTAGGGTTGCGCTCGTAGCCTTCATGAATCGTCAAGCGGTTTACGTGTCCGCCATTTGTGGGCATGGTCCAGATATCACCTTGATAGCTAAAGGCGACCTGAGAACCGTCAGGGCTTAATTCGGGCTGCAAAACCAGTGGGCTTGACGCGGAGTCATCGCTTGCAGAAGCGCCAAGCGCAACAGAGATAAGCAGGCTTGTGGCCAATCTTTTCATATCTTATTGCCTATTTTTAGTTAGAATTGTTTTAAAATACAACACTCAATCATTGCCCAAATAAAATCGAACCGCAATTATCCAACACGAACCTAGAGGTAGATGAATGATTTTAAGGGTTAAAGTTAGCCGACTATTCTTTAATCGCCCAAATGGATCACTTGCTTTGTTCCCAATCAGGGTTTTTATGCAAAATTCGACTTTTGCCAAATACCAGTTCACCCCGTTTTACTTTCGGGTTACCTCTCAAATTTAGGTACATGCTTTTATTCCAATCACGATACTCTCGGTAAGAAAATTTAATAAGAATATCATTTGGTGTACTAGGATTCTCAGCCAGATTTAAAAGAGTACCGATTTGCTTTTCTCTTTTAGAGAGAAGAATGAGAGTATGGACAGGTGTACTGGGGTTTCTCGCCAATCTGTTGTCGATTGAATATTGATATGTGCCACCTTCTGTTACTAAGGCGGCTAACTCTGATGGGCTTGTGGCTGGGTCACTGGCGGCTTTAAATGTAGCCATCGTTTGAAGGGTCGACCAAAATAAAAATCCCGTCACTAGAATGGCAGGTAACGCCGCAAACATCGCAATGGTTGCCTTTTTCTTCTTACCTTCTTTTTTTGCCATCAAAAATACATATAAAGGCCAGCTTAAAAACAACCACAAGAACGCACTGATAGTTAAGCTTCCCATTAACGATAAAGCCCCACCAGTTGGGCCTAATTCGTCAAATAGCTGTAAGTCTATCCAGGTTCGCAAGGCCATTATGGCCAGGCCAATGGTCATTGCCGTCAGCCTAACTTTATATTTGTTGATTCTTTCCTTTGATTCCATGTTGCAGTCCCTTTGCCTTATGTTGGTAATGGCGCTGTTTTATTCTTACTAAATCACTTTAGAAAGCATGTAACCGCCAGCCCCTATCATAAACAGGTTTTCCGTTAATGATATAAACCCTAAAGGTACATTACTGTCACCACCAACACATGCGCATTTTAATTCACGTTTATCAATATAAACTGCTTTAAAAACAGAAATAGCCCCAATAGTTCCTATTAACAAAGATACTGGCGCATAAAACAAAGGTGGTATTTGCGCAAGCATAGCTATACCGACATAGGCCTCTAAAAAAGGGTAAATGTAGGCATATCTAACCCACTTCATACCAAGTAAGTCATAGGTAATAAAAGAGTTCGAAAAACGGTACAAGTCTTGTAATTTTTGTACCGCTAATACAGCCATACTGAGTGCAATGAACTGCATCAGGGTCAAGAATGACAAAATCGCTTCTGATTGTGCGTAGCTCAATGCAATACTTAACAGTGCTGTAATTGAAAAAATAGCAATCACAGGCTTATATGTGCGCCCCTTTTGACCGACGGGCGAGAGGCCTAAATAGTCACGTAACGCATCGTACCCTCCAATTCGTTCACCATTGATGAACACTTGAGGTGTTGTTTTAACGTCATGTTTCTCTTTAAAAAGATCTGTTTCTTCTCTTGACTTGAGCCAATGGTCATCGACGACAAAACCATAACGTTCTAACAAATCTTTTGCTTTGATTCCAAAAGGACAGATGTGTTTATCTGTCACCATTCTATAAAGCGTTGCTTGTTTATTCATTCATCCTCCTTATTTGGGTTTACACAAGACCTAGTTAACTAACGATTAAATGAGTCTTTGAAGATCTGTTCATCAGATACACCGAGTTTCAGTAAGTCTCTTTCTACCTCAACCATCATTGCCATTGGCCCACAAAGGTAAAACTCTTTATCTTCAAGATGTGCATACTCTGCCAAAAGCTCAGATAATACGTGCTGTACATATCCTTTGCGCCCACTCCATTTTTCCGTTGGTGATGACAACGTAGGTAAATACCTAAAGTTGGTGTACTTTTTCTCTAGTTGTTCAAATGAAGTTTTGTATAAAAGGTCATCTTCCGTCCTAGCCCCGTACACAAGAGTCATTTGTCCCTGATAACTATATTTTTCGAGTTGTTCAAAGATGATCGACCTCAATGGTGCCAACCCCGAGCCACCGCCAATAAAAATACGCTGTAGGCTATCGCCGACAGGCTCTACCCCACTTTCAACGGATTGCTCCTTTGCAAAAAAGTCTGAAAATGGTCCTCTCGCAGTGACCGATTCACCAACCTGTAACGAACCTAAATATACCGAACCAATACCAGCTCTTTCGCCTCCGCACTCTACTTGCCATCTCACGTTAAATACCAACTCATCGGTTTCTTGGTCAAAATTAACTAATGAATAATGCCGTACCGCACCTTGATGATTAAATGATGACTGTTTTATGTTTTTCCAGTGATGTTCGAATTTAGCAGGTAAGTCATCTGGAAGGCTGTGACTTTTGCCCGCTGGGATGTCAAATTCCATGTAAGCACCAGCCTTGAATTGCAGAGTTTCATTAGATTTGGGTCTAAATCTGATTTCCTTTATAAAAGGAGTTATAAAGCGAGTTGCCGTCACTACTAATTCATGTTGTGTAATACGTTGGCTCGTCTCAACTTCAATCGTTTGCAACTCTTTCATTTTGTGCTGGCAAGCAAGGCGATATCCTTTTGTAATCTTATCATTTGAAATCTGTTCGCTTTCCGCAGCCGTAATTGGTAGATATCCAACTGTTTTAAACATGCACTTTCCACAAGTTCCGCCCCCTCCGCAAGCAGAAGGCAAATATATATGTGCGCGGTTCAACCCATCTAACACTGTTTCGTGTGAGTTTACGTCGATATCACACTCCGTGTTACTGTTGACAAAGGTCACGCCTATAACGCGACGCTTGTTTGCAAAAGGTATGTTCAGCATACCATTTTTATATTGCTCGACTAACCAGGTAACACCGGTAACTGAGAGTAGCAAGGTAGCAAAAGCAAATAGAATGATTAACCAGTGGTTAAATCCTCCACTATTTCCATAGTCCATGAAATGGAGCTTCATCATGAGAGTTTTTAATCTTGAGTCATCATTAACGTGACGTAAAACTTGCCCTGTTGTGTCATCTAAGTAGATGGTCGTATTATTTTTATCCTCAATTGTCACTTGCCACATTGGATTTTGTTGCGATACATACTCATCAAATGGAGGTTGTAACAGCTTTACCTCTACTATTCTTCCAGGTCCCGAATATGAGTCTCTGGCAAGGTTTTTAGCCTCTGATTCAGACAAAGAAAATGGTTTACCGGTTATTGCATCAAATAGTTCCGCCTCTTTCTTTTGATAACTATGCGCCCCCATTTCATAAATAAAATGGTAGTAAGGATGCGTAAACAACCAAAGAAGCTTGACTTGCTCTGGTTCAGGCGCACTTATCTGAGAAACTGGAAAAAGTTCAAGCTCAAGGCTACTGTTTTTTTTATGTGAGTGGGCACGAAACTCGTGACCATTGGCCAAATGATGATCCATCAAATTAAAATATAAGCCGGTCACCAACCAAATTATGAGTTGTAATCCAACTAATAACGAAAGCCATTTGTGTAATGCTTTATTTATTTTCGATCCCATCATTACTGCTCTCCTCCACTTTGAGAGCTTACTTCCAGCTCTTTTCTCTGTTCAGAGGCGACGATGCGATAGTAAGTCAATGTTATTCCTGCTATTGCGGCCACTACGCCAAGTAATGCAACTACAAACAAGAACCAGTTGGATACGTTCTCGCCATCGTCGTAATCCATGATATGAAAACGCCACATCCAATCAAACATTCGCCAAAAGTCATGACGTTTAGCCACAACCTTTCCGGTAGATTCACTAATATAAAGTGTTGGCGTTGCAATACCTTCAAAGGTAATCTGCCAAAATGGTAAATGTCTCGGTGACAGCTCCGCTGGCATATTATCCTTTGAAGTCATGAGTACCACTTGCTCAATTGCGGACGACCCAGAGTAATAATATGTAGCTATTTCTCTCGCCCTTTCTGCATTCACTTTATTTATCAATACACCTGTTTGAGCATCGATCGCTATTTTTCCGTTCTCACCATCTGTAAAGCGATAAATAGCGCGGTCCATAAGTTTTTCTAAAGATATATTTGTTGCATTAGGATATTTGATTTTTAAGTTTTGAAAATCGAAGGAGACTTGTTTGGTATTAATGGTTTGTTCATGGTTTTTAACCATATGTTCACCGTGTATATGGTGTATATCCATACTAACCATATACATTCCAGTCAATGCCCAAAATAAAAATTGCACACCTACAAACGCCATTAGCCACTTATGGTACTTACGACTGACTCTCAATAAACTGAATGGAGGTGCATCATTTATCGAATGTTTTTTACTTCGCCACAGATAATAAATCGCAGGTAACACGATTAACGTTAGCACGACCGCACTGAGCATACCGCCAACCATAGGTGCGGCAATCCGACTCATTATTTCAGAGCCTGTGCCAGTGCCGTAAAGAATCGGCATCAAACCGATAACAATCGTTGCCACCGTCATCATGACAGGGCGAATTCTCATTCCAGCCCCTTCCATGACGGCCACTTTCAACTTAGCCTCAGTCAATTCACTACCATTCGTCTGATGCTCTTCTAACGCTTGGCGGTACGCCTGATTTAAATAAACCAGCATGATGACGCCTATTTCTACTGCCACCCCAGCCAATGCGATAAAGCCGACCCCTACCGCAACTGAAAAGTTAAAGCCCTCAAGATACATCAACCACAAGCCGCCAACGAGTGCCATCGGTAAAGTTGCTATGATCATGGCTACTTCACTGATAGAGCGGAAGTTCAGGTACAACAAAATGACAATAATGGCTAAGGTCAGCGGTAATACATAGGTTAACTTTTCTTTAGCACGTTCCATGTATTCGTATTGGCCTGCCCAACTAATCGAATAACCCGTTGGTAATTCTATATTTTCCGCTAAATAAGCACTAGCATTACTCACATAAGTACCAACATCAACCCCATCAATATCAATAAATGTCCAACCATTGATTCTAGCGTTTTCACTCTTTATCGCCGGAGGTCCATTTTCTAAATTAATATCAGCAACATCACCCAACGCAATGTATTGGCCATTTGGCGTAATAATAGGCAGGCGAGCGAGTTGTTCAGGTGAATCCCGATAGTCTTGACCAAACCGAAGGTTTACCGGGTACCGCTCTTGCCCTTCGACCGTTTGCGTCACGTTCATGCCGCCTATAGCGGTCGAAACAACTTGTTGAATATCTTCAATATTAAGGCCATAACGACTTGCGCGTTGACGAGAAATATCGACATTGAGGTAACGCCCACCAGCCACTCTTTCGGAATAAACAGAAGCCGTTCCAGTAACTTGCGGTAAAATCTGCTCAATTTGCTGGCCTATTTCCTCGATAACGGCTAAATCAGGACCCGCCACTTTTATGCCGACAGGGGTTTTAATACCGGTCGCCAACATATCGATACGAGTTTTGATTGGCATCACCCACGCATTTGTAACCCCAGGAAGTTTAACGAGTCGATCAAACTCAGCCTTGAGTGAATCGGTTGTTACGCCATCGCGCCACTGGCTTTGGGGCTTTAGCTGAATAAAGGTTTCGATCATGGTCAATGGCGCTGGATCCGTTGCCGTCTCGGCTCGCCCGACTTTACCAAATACATTTTCTACCTCTGGTACCGTTCGAATGAGCTTATCCGTTTGTTGCAATAACTCTCTGGCTTTACCGATAGAAATACCTGGATACGTTGTTGGCATATACATAAGATCGCCTTCATCCAGAGGAGGCATAAACTCACTGCCAATCTTATTTACCGGCCAAAAACCAACAAGCGTCACCAATAATGCGGTAACGATAGTAGTCTTCGGAAACGCTAACACTTTACGAAGCAGTGGCTGGTAACCAGCAATCAAAACGCGGTTAATTGGGTTTTGCTTTTCAGGTAACACATTACCTCGAATAAAATAGCCCATTAAAACCGGCACCAAGGTCACCGCTAATCCGGCTGCTGCCGCCATTGCATACGTTTTGGTGTAGGCAAGGGGCGCAAACATTCGCCCTTCTTGTGCTTCCAAAATAAAAACCGGTAAAAACGACACCGTAATAATTAACAAACTAAAAAATAACGCTGGTCCTACTTCACTTGCTGATTTGGTAACTAACTCCCAGCGATTGGCATCCGTCAACTCAATGCCTTTTTTCTTCAACGCCTCCATATGCTTATGCATGTTTTCAATCATTACGATGGCTCCATCCGTCATTGCCCCTATCGCAATGGCAATACCACCTAGCGACATGATATTGGCGTTGATGCCCTGTAAATGCATGATAATAAATGACACCAAAATACCTAACGGAAGTGTGATAACAGCGACAAATGAAGAGCGTAAGTGGAACAAGAACACTAAACAAACCAAAGCGACAACCACAAGCTCTTCGGTAAGTTTGTCCCACAAATTATCAACGGCGTTTGATATTAATTTTGAGCGGTCGTAAACAGGAACAATTTCCACACCATCAGGTAGTGAAGCTTCAAGTGATTGAAGTTTTTCTTTCACTTTATCTATCGTTTGTTGAGCATTTTCGCCAAAACGCATCACCACTATGCCACCGACGACTTCACCTTCACCATTCAACTCGGCTACGCCTCGGCGCATTTGAGGCCCTAACTGGACAGAAGCAACATCGCCAATTCTCAGTGGTGTGCCATTGACGGTTGTGCCCAGCGGAATCTGTTCAATATCTTCTGTGGATTTTATATAACCAGTGGTTGTTACCATATATTCGGCTTCGGCCATTTCGATAACAGATGCGCCAGACTCGCTATTTCCTCGCTTCAACGCCATTTGAACATGACTGAGAGGTACGTTGTAAGCGAGCAGCTTATTTGGCTCAACCTGAACTTGGTATTGCTTAACCATCCCGCCAACCGTCGCGACTTCAGAGACCCCCGAAACCGACTGCAACTCATACTTCAAAAACCAATCCTGTAGGCTCCTGAGCTGACTTAAATCGTGTTGACCAGTTGGATCCGTTAACGCATAAATATAAACCCAGCCAACTCCAGTGGCATCCGGTCCAAGTTCTGATTTGGCTGTGTCGGGTAGGCTTGCTGAGGCTTGACTCAAATACTCAAGTACACGACTGCGCGCCCAATACAAATCGGTATCATCGTCAAAAATGACGTAAATATAAGAGTCACCAAAAAACGAATAACCCCGCACCGTTTTTGCATTAGGCACAGACAACATGGCACTCGTTAAGGGAAAGGTAACCTGATCTTGGACGACTTGAGGCGACTGGCCTGGGTAGCTCGTTTTTATGATCACCTGTACGTCTGATAAGTCCGGTATCGCATCAACAGGCGTTTTCTTAAGCGAATAAACACCACCAATACCAATCATTACGGCCAGTAACAGAACAAAAAATCGATTCCCAACAGACCACCTTATAATTGCTTCAATCATTACATTGCGTCCTTTTAATGATGAGAATGGTCAGTCATTTCTGGACCATCTTGTTTAGGCCTAGCTAGAGATATGTCAGTAATGACAAAGTCGTCTCTTATCTCAAACGTAAATACAATCTTGTCACCAGCTTTAAAGTCACTGATATTTATATGTTTGGCATCTGGCGCAATAGCAAAATCCATGGTCGCCGGCCCCCTATTCCATTTTTCAATGGGACCTCGGCTGATGTTGATCACGCTATTTTGAAGATCGAGTGAGTTTATTTGGCCATTGACGGTAGCAGAAGAAACCGCCTTAGTTTCGTTTTGAGGCTCAGACATGATGTGAATGCCAGTGACTTCATAGTTACCCTCTGAGGATTTTGTCACTTCAAAATGCAACGTTTGCCCCGCTTTAAGTGATTCAATATCGACACTTTGTGCGACATCAAAGTCCATCGTCATTTCTGGCCAACCCCACGCTTCAACTGGACCATGAGTAATATTGACCATTCTATGATCAGGCATGACAGTATTTACTTCACCTTCCATCCAAACTGACAAAGGTGTCTGATCAGGCTCCATACGTTTAAAGTCGGACGTTTTACTCGACTCCGAATCAATGAGGAACTGAGCCGATGTCACCACTTCATCATCTGAATTTAAACCTTGCAATACTTCAATAAGATCATCGGTAATTCGGCCAAGGGTCACCTCCACCGACTTGAATTGACCCTCGCCCATGACAACCACGATGCGATTATGCTTTCCTGTTCGGATCACTGCTTCTTTAGGTACCCAAATTGATTCCGTTTGGTTTGATGAAGGCTGGGTACCGTGCATTTCATGTGTTGCACCATCCGCAAGTCCGTTAACGTTATTTACGTGACCATTACCATCATTTGGTAGGCTTATAACAACATTTGCAAACATATTGGGTTTTAACTGGTGATCAGGGTTAGCAAATTTTAACCTGGCTCTTAATGATCTGGTTTTCTCGTCTAAGGTCGGATAAACGTAATCGACGGTACCTGACCAAACTTTTCCAGGCTTGTAATCCAACGTCATCGACACTTCCAAACCGGGTTTGATGTTGGCTGCATCTCTCTCAAAAACTTGGGCTTCTACCCAAACATTGTCCAAGCTAGCAATACTCATCAGTGTTGTGCCCGGTTTTACAAAAAAGCCTTCTCGAATTTTTAAATTATCTACCACACCAGAGCGTTTTGAATAAAACGTTATATTTTGTTCAACCTTTCGAGTGGTCATTAGTTTTTCAACAAAATCATCGGAGAGGTTAAGCGCTTTTAATCGGTCTTTAGCCGCAGCAATTAACGCCTTATTATTTCTATTTAGAGCAATCAATAATTCTTCTTGTGCGTTCACCAATTGTGGAGAATAAAGTGTGTAAAGTGGCTGACCTTTCTCTACTGGATTACCAGAGGCAATAACGAAAAGCTTTTCAATCCAACCTTCAACACGAGGATGAATATGCACCAATTGCTCTTCGTCATATTGAATATATCCGACTGTTGAAATCGCAGTTGGTTGGTGACCTATTGTCACAGGGGCGGTTCTAACCCCCAAATTATTCACAACATGAGGGGCAATAGTGACCGTACCAGCACTGACATCTTCATCAGTTGTTTCATAAACCGGAACCAAGTCCATTCCCATCGGAGACTTGCCGGGTTTATCACGACGATAGTTCGCATCCATAGGTGCAACCCAATATAAAGGTTTCTTTTCTTCACTAAGTGAAGAGTCTGATGGAGCGTGGTTAGATGAGCCTGGAGTATCAGATAAAAACTGCATAACGCCAGCGCCCATTAACACGCCGACTATTAAGGTAATTACTAGTTTCATATTGTTATTTAACGTCTGGTTTTTATTTGGCATTAGTGGAAGCCTCTTGCGCTGAGCTATCAGTAAAGTAGTAATTAATTCGAGCTTTTGTTTTTAATAACTCAACTTCGATGTTCAAAGCGGCAATGTTGGCATTAAGCTGAGCAATTCTCGCTCGCACGACTTCGGCAAAGTCACCATCGTCATTGGTGTAGGCGGACAAATATGCCTCTGCTTGTTCTCGGACTTGGGTTAAAAGTTGATTTTGATAAAGCTCTTTTCGCTGTATCAAACGCGTTAAGTTTGCGAGCTCGTGCTCAAGTTGCGCTAACATTTGGCGGGTAACCAGCGTCTTTTGTGTTTTAACCGCTTCTGATTCAGCAACCGAAGCAGACACTTTAGCTTCTACTTCATTCTGGCTAAATAAAGGAACCTCAAGGCTAACCCCAACACTAAACAAATCAGCACGGTCGTTACCGTTTTGCATTGCATTTCGGTGTCCGTAACTTGCATTTACGCCCCAACGTGGTTTGAATGCTTGTTTTTCTATCTGAGTTAACGTCCTGAGTTTTCTTTCTTTTACATCAAATGCTTTAAGTGCTGGGTGTCTTTGAATCACCTCTACGAGTTGTTTTTTTGTATAGTGGCCTTGTGTTAACGAATCTGGCGTATTCATCGAAATAAACGGTTTGGCGGTGGCGGTTCCATTGATTTGATTAAAACCAACCCACTCTTTTAAACGCGCTAAATTAGCGTCTAGTTTTTGCTGTTGACTCATCAATCGGTCTTCCAACTGAATGATTTCGAGCTGTGCGCGTATTACGTCTTGCTGTCTGGCACTACCAAGAGCACTTGAATAATTTGCTTTAGCAACTTCAGCTATTTGCTCAAATAGCGCCCAGTCTTGTTTGATGAGGGCGATAGTTTGCTGCGCGGCATACGCATCGAGCCAAAGTTCCGAAACCATAGAGGTAACTTTAGCGGTTCTGTCAGCGCGTAAAAACGGAAATTCTGATGCTTGTATCTCAAACTGCTTGGCTTTTAACGCTAAACTGTCGCCCCTGGTAAACATTTGCGAGACGCCAACTTTGACTTGGCTCATTCCTTCCTGACTCATAGACCAAGAATCGGTTGGCACATTCGCTAAGGTTAACGAGATCTTTGGGTCGGGGAGTTTATCTACGGCCGTACTTTTGTACTCCACTGCGCGTTGCTTTGAGTAACTGAGTTTTAACCAAGGATCATTGGTTATGGCGCGGTCAATAGTCGCTTGTAGAGACATAAAACCGGCACTTTGCTCAATTTCTACAGGGGCATTTACGACTGTCTTACTCAAAACTGCGTTTCGAGAAATAGCATCTGTCGCTTTAACTAAAATACTGGCAAGTAAGAGACTTGTCGTAATAGGTATAAACTTGTTTTTCATGGGGAACACCAGAATATTTAACACTGAGCTGTATTTTCAATAACAGCAAAAACGTAAATCGAAATTTGCCGACTTTAGCCACTTCATGGCGAAAAAAAGACGGACTTATCCTAGGTTAGGCAGCTATCGGTGGGCGGTATAAAGAGGACGGCACTGTTGATGTCAACGAGCTTGATTGAGCGCCAATACAGCTATTGATATAGATAATGTTAGAAGCATTAAGGACAGAGTTTACAATGCCAACAGAGCTGCATGCACTAGCTGGACAAAAACAGTCAGCCTGACAGCACTCTCCATGACTCATCTCTCCATGATTCAAAACTAAGTCTTGGGTCATGCCAAATTCGTGAGTCGCAGCTGATTCGTGACTCGCTGGTGAAGATTGCTCATTAACAGATTGCTCACTAATAGGATGTTCTGTCATTGGCATAGAATGATGTGCATGTGTCAGATTCGATTCTGTAATGTCATCAGAATTAGAGACTTGAGAAGTCATGTGATGATCTGAGTTATGTGTATGCATATCACAGGACGCAGTGAGATCGGCATACGCTTGCCCTACAAAGGCAATCATCACCAATACAACCACAGCAATTTTAGAAATCGAATTTTGCATAACAAACTCAAATTAAAAGACGAGCAAAGCTTAATCAATCAACCTTGTTTTGTAAATCAAATTGCGCTCCAAATGCATCGACCGCCCTGTTTACTGACCGAGATAATTCGATTAAACGCGTATTACTTAATATTTTAGCCCGAAAATTAATTATCTAGCCTTAAGGGATTTATTGAGACTTAATTTGCTGACTGAGACTTAACTTGATAACCCAGAACATCAGAGATTACAGTTTGTTTATCATCCATACCACCGATGCGATACAACACACCTTGGTGTTCTAATAGACCACGGTGATCCATGCTAGGCTCTTCTGCGACAGGCATCACCTGCCATTGGTCAGTGTTAACATCAAAACGCCAAACATGATTACTTGCTGGTGCTGGAGTTCCGTTGTAACCCATGCCATTGTAATTATAAGGGTTGTCTGAACCAGCCATCATATAAATGTCACCTTCATAACTGGCTGCCGCCATTCGATAATGAGCACTTCCGGTTGGATGAGGGGTTGTACGCCAGTCAATTTTCAGTGGGTTGTTTGGATCAATTGTGCCTTTGAGACATTGAGCAACCTCGCTAAAAGAACGACGTCGGTCAGGATTAGCAATTGTTTCAACACCATCACACACAACCATCACATTGCCACTAATGGCACCAGTTTGACCAAATACGGCTTTACCTAAAAACGGCGAAGCCTGCTGCCAGCTGTCTGTTTTAATGTCATAAACTTGGGTCAAATTGACGTTACCATCATTGTGCCAGCCGCTCACTAAATAGATATAACGGTCTTTATAAGTCAGCGCAACACTATCATCCACCGGCACGGGCATACCGGCGAGCTTGGTATAAGCATCGGTTTTTACGTCGTATTTAAAAACGTCTGGACTTGAAATTTCCGTATGATCACTCGCAACCGTATAACCACCAAATAAATACGCACTTTCACCAATGCCAACCGCGGTTGAGGCCAAGCGTCCCGTCAACGTCAAACTTGAAGGTACTTTGGATTTTTCTTGCCATGTTTTATCACCTAGCCTAAGCGCAAAGACTTTATCGTGAACGTCTTTGTAGGTTTTGCCAGCACCCAGGCCCATAAAGCTCAGAAAATAAGGTTGACCATCCACTGTCACTTTTGCCACCGCATTGTTGGCGACGGGCTCTGGTAGAGGCGGAAGATTAGCAACCACAGAAGCTGAGGCTAACGCTGCTGAAAATAAAAGACTCATAAGACACCTAAAAAGAAGTCGCACTAGGTAAAATCACGACAAGAAAATAATGTAACAAGACTAATGTATTTTAGTCTTAAGGACTAGTCACTGACGCTTATCAAACCACCGGTTAGTTCATAAATATAAAGGGCCTATATCACAAACTGGTCAATTGACGCCTGTATTTAACCATGCTAACAATATGAAAAATACAATAAATTAATGGACCAGCATGGCTACTATTCAAGAACGTGTCAAAAACAATAAAGTGATTACATCACTCACTTTTATCATTTTAGTTTACGCAATTTTGCGGGTAGTAGCGGCTGTTCAAAGCCAACCATTTGG
>NZ_CEYNSH010000049.1:19023-20178 GCF_982872775.1 Psychrosphaera sp.
CGATTACAGCAAGCACTCATCAAACACATCGCCAATGATCAGCCTGTCGTTTTAGTCGCCAAATCATATGGTGGAATCGTTGCAAGGCGCACCGTGGCTCGCAACCAAACAAGCAGCCAAACGAATAACCGAATCAATTTACAAAGCTTAATCTTGCTGGACTCGGCTCATGAAAACCAACATGGCATCTTAAGCGGAAAACTCGACCCTATTCCAGACTCAGTCAAAAATTGGCAGTACGCTAATGCGATAGTAGGTTTTGCGGCCATTAGAAACCTATTCAAAAGTTATGATAACCCAACGGATAAACGTGTAGACCAGTATTACTCCAGTCTGCGCTACGCTCATGTTCTGTCGACGTACCGCAACGAAAAAGGCTTTTATACGCCGTTAACAGAATTTAACTATAACTTTAAAGATTTAAAACTCGTTGTACTAAGCCACGACCCAGAAGCTTATGCGAATAACCCTCGCTTTTCTGCCGTTACCAAAGACTGGGCTGAAATGCAGGCGAGCATTGCGTCATTGTCTAACAACTCAATTCATGAAGTTGTTAAGGGTTCTACTCATAACATGTCCGCCGATGCACCGGAGGTTGTTATTGCCATAGTCCTAGAGTCAATAGAAGAAATTACCGCCGCGAAAATTGATTTTGAGCCTCTCGTCAAACAGCTCAAACAAACCAAACAATTATCAAAGCTGCCCTCTGGTACTTCTATTGCAGTCGTTAAAGGAGACAAATAATCTTTGAAACCCACATCGGTTTTGCGGATATTGAGAAGGAGCGGGAAGTAAATGGTGACACACCCTACTATATCGCGGCTGCAACTAAACCATTTGTCGCCCTTAATGCTTTATCAGACGTGCATACTCTTTTAATTAGTGATGAACTCTACACTTAATTTACGGTTTAATTGTCGCCATTGGTAAACCCTCTTTGACTAACTACAATGTTAATTAGACCAAGTAAGGCCCTAGATAAATTGAGTGACCCTAGCCGAAATGAATGAAAAGCAAATCAAAAGAAAACAGCAGTTAGACAAAACACGGCGTCAAATATCCGAGGCCAAACAGCAACAGCTTAAGCTTCGTGACCTTGTCAGAGAGTATGTTGCACAGCGCCCTGAAGTTACGGTTAAAGTGATACGTCAGTGG
>NZ_CEYNSH010000050.1:0-19393 GCF_982872775.1 Psychrosphaera sp.
CCAAGAGGAACCCACGCAATTGGAAGGATTACTGCTGCGGCAATTGTCATCGGATCAAAAGAGAGTTCCACAAACTCACTATCTGAGCATGGTTTTGAGCCAAACCATAATGATTTAGAACATTTTGCGACATGAGGAGCGAACCTGCCGCTATTGTTAACTCGATATGAACCTAAAGTAAGCCTTTTCGATGAGCCTGATACATTTGGAGAAATGTTATTAAAGACCCACTCCTCGTCTTTCTTAACCAGATCCGCATAAAGTTTAACGTTCTTAGTCTGGCTATAATTCGGGGTTTGTACTTGTTTCGGGTCAAACTGACTTGTCGCGCACCCTGCTAACGTAGCGGTTACGGCTGTCCCTAATAAAATATTCCTAATTAAGCTCATTTCCATTCTGTCCTTTACATCATAAAAAATCAAAGGTGCGGATAATAGTGTTTACCGTAATTGGAAACAATAGGTTGGTGTATAAGTGGTTAATAATCAGTTGTTTAGGGCAAATAAAGGACAGGTGTAGCTCAAATAAAAGGCAAGTACTTGATGCAAGTCGCTTTTGGCACCTTTAGTTTCGGAAGTATATGTTTGAATTTTAAAATAATGCCCACGTGAAGCGGGCATTTAAATTTTAGTTTTAATAGCTACCTGTTAGTTGGATGTATATTTAAACTCCGCTTGGAATGTTTCACCTGTTTCCGCAATCTCGAAAGAGAGTTCAATTTGTGCCGTCTCCTGATTGGTATCAGCAGGAGACATTATAAAAATTGAAACCATTCTGTTGGACTTTATAGTAATGTCCTGAGAATGATCTAATTTTTCATTAGGCTCCGTTGAATAGTTAAAGTTGTAGACTTCTAGAATAGGTTCAACAACATTATTGGTGTCTCTAATTTCAATGTTCGTCATTGTAAAATCGGCGTGGTCGGCATGAAGGTAATAGATCGCCAATATTTGGGAACCATCACCAGGTTCATTTAATAGTGGCTCTATCACCTCGTTGGTCTCGTAAGGAAACTCAACTTCGGTAGGCAAAAATGAGGTAATTGAAACACGTTCTAAACGAGTGGCAGCAACCGGCGCTTCAAAGTTAATAACTGCTTCATCGCGTACACTCACATTTTCACCGTCAGAAACGACTAGACCAATGACAACTTCACCCACAAAGTTATCTTCGACAATTAAAGTTGGCTCTACCAGCTCTTTGCCAGAAATATAAGGAACTGAATTATAGTCGCCATTTACTGAGATTACATTCCACTGGTAAGTAATAGCGCTACTCTCGATGTCTGAGCTATTTGCACCGGACAATGTAACTCTTTCACCTGAAACAGCGGTTTTATCTTCACCAGCGTTAGCAACAGGCACTGCATTTTCTTTTGATCTTACCGTTAAGTGGCTTATTGATACTACTTCGTCATCCTGTAACAAGCGTAACTGGAATACAAATTTGCCATCGACATCCAAGTCAAAGCTAGGCGTTAATGTATTGGCATTAATTAATGTAGAAGAAGAGTTGTAAGGCGCGTTTATCAAATCCCAGGCCACAGTCACAGTTTCATCGACCCCAACACTGTTTGTACCATTTAACGTTATTGTTTCTCCTTTTTTGGCGAATATTTCACTATCTGTAAATGCGACTACGTCCGTTTTCTCTTCAAAAACATAGAACCAACCAGAAGAAACCGTTACGTTATTGCCATTATTACCGTCGTACGTACGAAGTTGAACACTATAGAACCCCGGTTGTGTAGGCGTTAGTGATTGAGTCGCCGTAGCTGAGTTTTGAATTTGTAGCATTGAAGTAGGTGGCTGGTAGGCTATTTTCCACTTATAGGTTAATAAATCATCTTCAGCATCATAAGAGTTAGTGCCATCTAATGTGATTGATTCGCCAAGTTGAATAAAATGAGGATTTTCAACTCTTGATTCAGGGATCATATTGGTAGTGGAATCAAAGAGTGTCACATAGATCGATTCCACAGCCCCGTAACCTTCGTCATCTTTCGCCGTTACAAAAATTTGGTATGTACCCGCTCTATCACCTGTAAATTCTGTTTCGGCTTTATCAATAATAGATGTCGATAAAGAAGGGCGACTGCGACTTGGGGCACTTCTTAACGCCCATGTATAATTTAGTGGTTTACCGTTTGGGGAGGTACTTTTGGCAAAATCTAATAATATAGGCTCATTCACTTTACCGTTGTATCTAGTTCTACCACCAATTTTATACCGGTATTCATACTGTTCTGCGATGTTAGCGGTGACCATCTCCGATTCGACTTCATTAAAGCCATCATTTACGGTTAATTTTGCCGTATATTCTCCTGCTACGTCGGGAACATAAGCAAGATAAGACTTGTCGTAAGTAAATCCAAGTAATTCACTTCCTTCTGGGACGCCCGTAATTTCCCAAAGATAATTAAATTCAGTGCTGTCTTCATCCGTTACATTGCTATAAATGTAAGCCTCACCACCAAAGTTAAACGTAATATCAATTTCAGCTTCTACTGTGGGTGCCGAGTTTGGGGCTACAGTTACAGTATGGGTAACAGCTTCACTGTTGTTTATACGGTCACTAATAATTAATTGTATAATATAGTCACCTGCTACATCTGGAGTAAAACTAGAAAGCTGAGACTGGGGTAATTCATCGTTAGTTAAAGTACTAGTTTCAGGAACTAGGGAAAACGACCAAGTGTAGTTCAACGGGTCACCTTCTTCATCAAAACTATTTTCGGCGCTTAAAAGGAAGGCTTCACCTTGTTTGCCTGATTCCTGTGCCTTTATAGCCGCGACTGGTGCAGTATTAGGTTTAATTACTGTGACAATGACGGAATCTTGTTCACTGGTATCTGTACCATCATTTACTGACAAGGCAATTGTATATTCGCCCTCAATTTCGGGAGTAAATGTTGGGCTAACTGAGTTTTCAATTGTTAGATCTTTAGTTGGGCCAGAAACAATTGTCCATGAATATGTCAAAGCGTCGCCGTCCTCATCAGAACTCGCTGAACCATCAAGGGTTACTTCTTCTCCTATATTTACACTTAAATCTTTGCCAGCATCAGCTTTTGGAACACTATTTTCTGTAGTTTGAGTAGAATAATTCGTTTCAGATTGAGACGTATTATTTGTTCCCGGTTGTGTGTCGCTAGTTGTTTTATCTACGACAGATGTGCTTTCTTCGCTTCCTCCGCCTCCACAGCCTGTTAATACAGTCGCTATTAACAAACTAAGCAAGGGTTTTGACATAAACTTCATTAAGTTGTTTTCCTTCTTATTAAGTAGACTAAGTCCTTTTCCAAATATCGTTTGTGTTAATCAAATTTAGGTAGTGAAAGCTGGTGAAAAAGTGTGAATTAGTGTGAATGTCATTATTTATCATGTGTTTAATGTTTAAGAGGGTATGTCTTGATTTGCCTGTCACAACCGTATAATCTGCCCCGCCTTAACAAAATAAGAAATATAAGTAGTACGTTTTGAGATATAAAATAAATGGATTTTTGCTTTCTAAAGACTTAAGCAAAGCTAAAAAAGGAAATGCAGTTATTGTTTTTTCAACGCAGGAGCAAGAGGCGCTTAAGTTATTTTTTCAAGCCGAAGATGGATTTGTAGAAAGTCAAACTTTAGAGTCTCAAATATGGCAAGGACAAGTCGTTACTCCAAACTCTCTGCGTAAGCTTATCAGTGGCTTGAGGTTGAAGGTAAATGAAAAAGAGTCAATCAAAAACATTCGCGGAAAAGGTTACCAGCTAAACTTCCAAGTTTCGGAAGGGATGAATTGTCAGCTAGGCTCACCGATATTCCTTATATCATTTACAGCATCTTTCATTTTAGTTTTTGCATCTATCTTCTATTTACATTTCACAGACAAGCAGGGCACCCCCGAATTACCAAAAGTTTCACCCCAAACCGTTTTTCAATCGAACGATAACATCATCGATTATGCGACTTATAATGAGGCGTTATATGTTACGTCCCGCAATAAAAAGGAGTCTGTAGTTTATGAAGTTAGAAACCGACAAAAAACAAAGTTAATGTCTGCCGATTACAATGGCACGTACAGAGGAATAGAAATCCATAAAAGCGGACGGACGGCAATGCATGTCGTTGAAGGTGGAAAATGCAAAATCAAAATTTTTGAAAGACCAGTTTCAGAACTGCTTGATGAAATTCCTTGTAATAGATACAACGCCTACGCTTCATTTGACTGGATTAATAAAGATAAGCTTTATGTGACTTACAATGTGGAGCTTACTGCCGCAATTAGGCCATATGTCTATGACTTGAAAACCAAAACATTAGAACGTGTTACGACTATAAACTTTGATTCAGATAATAATCAAAGGTTTGTCGACGCATTCATTAAGGCACACCGTGATGGAATGATTACGATGCGAGAAAACCATCTAGGTGAGATGTCACTTGTTTATTTTAAGGGTGAAGAAAGAAAGGAACTATACAATTATCGTTCAATTTCCTATTCAGTTGGAATTGAAAATGACAACTTATACTTTATCAGTAATAACAACGAGCTGCTGAAGATAGAGTTAACTGAAGGTTTAATGCAAGAAGAAATTACTCCCACCGTAGTGCTAGCACCGCAAGCAAGTAAAATAGAGGACCCTCTTGTGTTAGACGGTGAGCTTTATTTTTCATTGGGAAATACAGCAAAAAACGTTATTCGCAGTGTGTCAGGTAACTTTTCATATGGTTTAGAAAATGGCGTTAAAGACTTTGCCTATTCAGAAGGGGTTTTATCGGTCCTCGCCACGACTAATACCGGCTACGCAGTTGAACAGATTAAAGATGGACAGGTCATTAGTTCTATTTACTTTGATACCGATATCAGCCTTGGGCACATAGCGTATTTTGGAGGAGATATATTTGTCGCTGGTGGTGCAGGTATCTATAAGCTAGTCGATAAACAGCCAATTCAAGTGAGTGAATTAAAAACAATAGAGTTGGTATCAACTGGCCAATGTATGCTTGCCGAAAGCAAAGGTATTCATAAATTCGATGCAGAGTCAGGTGCATTCACAAAATTAGAAACTCAGGGTAATCGACCATTTGCAAGTAAACTAGGCTGTTTATACGCAGGAAAACTTTCTGGAGACATATTTAATGAAAATCGGGAAGTGGTAGCGCAACAAACAATGATGAAGCTTTTGATCGAATATAAAGGCAAGATTGCTCATCGATATAACGAAGGAGAGAATACCGTTGTCCGAGATACGGAAACGGATGAGGTTCTTGTAAAAACAGAAAGCCGTGCTTTGGGTAATAAAATGGAGGCTTTTGAGGATGACATCCTGTACCTCACCAAAGATGAAGTTAATTCATCAATAGTAAAACTAAATTTCCTTTAACTTGCACGTGAGCTCTAAGAGTAGGGCTCATCAACTTAGTTTCTTTAAATACTTAAAAATACTTATCTAGGCAGATCGGAAAAAGTATTTTGCTGAATTTACGCTTTGGTTATTGAAAGTGCTTTAAGGAGAAATGGTGCCCCCACCTAGACTTGAACTAGGGACCTACCGATTATGAGTCGGGTGCTCTAACCAACTGAGCTATAGGGGCACTTATATGAAGCGGCAGGAAGTATAAGCAATGTTAAATTACTTGTCACTCCCTGTTTTTGCTTCAAGTTATTAATTGACCAATGATTAATCAATTTTTAGTCGGCGAATTGCCAGTAGTGTCAGGCCACACAGAAGTAATAGTGGTGAGCTTGAGCCACTTGATTCTTTTTTCGGTGGTTCTGGTGTTGGCATATCGTCGATGGAGGTTGCTGATTCTTTAATCGTTATGGTGGAAGACGCAGTCGCCGATTTACCAAATATATCGGTGACGGTCAGGGTCAACTTAAAGTCACCACTGGCATAGCCGTATAACGTTGCATCTAGCGTGTCAGCACCTTCAATGGTGGTGTTTTTACCTTGATTGTCGATTGACCACTGATAAAACAGCTCTTCGGTATCGTCATTGACGGTGGCAAAGGATCGCAGTGCTAACACATAGCCTTGATCTACGGTGAAGGCATTGAGTGAAACCGTTGGTGCCTCATTGCTTTCATCATCTACGATTCTGACCTCTAGTGTGGCGTCTTGAGTCGCCTCAGCAGGTACAAAGTCTGCAAGGGACAGCACAAGTGTTTCAACATTTTCACTAAGGTCATCATCGATGATTTCTAGCTTGAAGCTTTGTGTGCTTAATTCACCGTCGGCCCAGCTAAAACGGTTAGACTGCAAGGTAACATCATCGGTGACTTCAGGATCTGAACTTTCATCAACCACGACGCTCGCCTCGAGCGAACCATCCGAGCCGTATCTTCTTGCTAATTCAATATCTAATACGAGTTTGCCATCGGTAAAGTCCACGCCTTCGTATACTGTGATTCCGCGCTCAACAAATCGCAACAATCCGTAGTTTGGTCCACCTGGCATGACTGCGCTTGCGCCACGATTGGCACCAATGGTTGCGCCGCCAGTCACATTAAATAGTCTGATACCAAATTGCTCTGAGACTTCTGTTTCATCGGTATCTAAGGTCGAATTAATCATGATCTCACGAGGTGACATGTCACCGGCAGCCCATTCTAAAGTGCCTTTTGCTGGCGTGTAATCTTCTTCGTTGGCTGACTGGTGAATCGTTTCATAATCGACGGTAATAGCACCACGTTCACCATCGACACCGCCGACTCGATTGACGACAAATCTAGCCGGTTCGCCCTCGTTGATATTAAGCTTGGTTTCGGCAAATTCGACCGTTCCATGGACAGAGTCTAAGGTGTTGTCTTTTAGAATATAAAGACCTGAGTTAATGTCACTGACTAAGATAAGTCCGCTGGGTAAAAATGGATAAACGCCCCAGTTACCGTTAAAGCGCTGACCGTCCGAAGTCGGGAAAGTATCAAAATGGCCGACAATACTCGCGGTTGTTGGGTCAGTGATATCAAGAACCGTCAAACCACGTTCGTAGTTAGACATATAATATCGATTACCTCGGACGTAGCCATTGTGATCAATAGCGGGGCTTGGTCCTTCCCAGACGGCAAGCTGTTTGGGAGCGGTCAAATCACTGACATCAAAAATATATAGGTGCGTATTGTGACCATTTCTTACTTCATCGAGCTCGTCGTGAACAAAGATGGTTTTCTTGTCTTCGCTCCACCATCCAGAGTGAACGTACTGGACGTCGTTATAAGTCACATTGCCTAGTTCCGTCGTATTCTCCGGCACGGTTTGGTTCCATAGCCGTACTTCATTTTCGTTGAAGTCGATAAATACATCACAAAAACCGCCCATTTCATTACATTGGGTTTCTGCGCGGCTATCTTCTACCATCATTGAGGTACCGTCATGACTGTAATCCTCAGTGGTATTTTCAAAGCCTGTATAAGCTGCTTCTAGTTTTTCGGGATTGGTCAGGTGATAACTGCGCTGACTGCCTCCGTATTCGTTGGCCCCTAATACGTGTAATCTTGCTTCATAATCATTAATGGGTACGCCTGTCGAATAGTCGACGTTAGAAATATAAATGTTGTGTTGGCTTCGGTTGTCCAAATCACGATCAACTAACTTCACTTCTGGAAGGTGCGTCAAATCTATAATAGTGATGCCTTCAAAAGCACCATCAGCAGAGGAATAGGCATAAGCCTGCCAGCTTTTGGTTTCACGAGAAAAATACTGATAAACCTTAATATCACGCCAGTTGGTATTTTGCCCTTCTATATGACCGACTTCTTTTGGCTCTGCTGGGTTGCTGATATCAAACACGTGTACGCCTGTATTCACACCGAGTAAGGCATATTCAATCCCCGTGTTTAAGTCGACGTGTCCCCAAATGTCATTGGCCGAGTTTGGGTTACTGGACATATCAGGAAGCGGTAGGTGAGCGACTAAATCTAGATTTTGGCAGACGAACTCACCGGCTTTGCCATCGACACAAGGTACATTTGATTGTGCTTCACTAAGAGACTTAACCGCGGCGAGTTTTTGATTGAGGATTTTTCTATCTGCTTTGCTCATGGCCTTAGAGTCTTGAAGCGGAGAAAAGCCTTTGTTTTTTAACTCGTTGTGAAACTCACTAGGGATACCAGTAATATAAGTTGGAAAAGCTTTTGGGTTTGGCTTTTTGTACTGGCCGCCTTTTCCATATCCACCGCGTATCTTAACTAAGTCGTTTGTTAGATAAAAAATATTAGAGACATCTTTAAAGTGATAAGTGCCTTCTTCTACTTTGACGATATCGCCTTTGTTAGACATTTTGGCGGCGTAACCAATGGTTAAACAAGGTGTATCAATGTCTTCACATTCACCTGCGTCCACACCCGTTGTAGAAACATATCTAGGCTTGTCGTGTTCGGCGTGAGCCTGTACCTTATAAGAAAGGAATCCGCTCGCCGTATAGGCAGCAAGTAAAAATATAATTTTTTTCATCGTGTGTCCTTAGCCACTGTCCTTGGCATTGCTTGTATTAAACGCACGTTGATGAGATTTATCTGGATTTTTAACGCCTATATCACCATATTGGTTCATGTTTGAGTCAAATTGGCCGAAATAAACACCAAGGTACGTTAAATTTAGTATCAATTAAATTGAACAAAAAATCCGCAAAAAAATTGTAATTAAAATGCAACCGAGAGCGATTCTTGGTTACAATAATTTACGATTAACAATGAGTTATTATGTTAAGGAAGTATTTTGACCGCATTGAAGTTCTCTAAGGAAGGAGCCGATATATACGCCGCTATTGATAGCGACGCTGCCTTGCAACTACTTGACGAATCAGACGTGAAGGAGGCTTTTGCTGCGTCTGAATTTTGTGATGCCTTTTTAATTTTTGATGAATTGACGAGTTTTATCGAAAAAGGCAATGAGTTTATTGCATCGGTCAAGAAATCCGAAAACGATGAGCCTGTGTTTGGTCACCGCATCGCTGAATATCAAGATGCAAAGTTAACCGTGACGGTCGCCAAAGATAAAATGTCGGCCAAATTGCAAATTGAATCTGCCTTCGGCGGTGAAAACCCTTCTGTCGATGATGTAAAAGCGGCATGTCGTAAAGCAGGTGTTCGTTTTGGTATTAAGCGCTCTCGGGTTGAAGCCATTCTAGAAAAAACCTTCGACTCTCAACCAGGTGAAACCTTCGAAGCCAAAATTGCTTTTGGTAAATTACCCAAACATGGCAAAAATGCTTATTTTAAACCTCTTGTAGAATTGTTCTCTGACAAATTACGCCAGCCTTTAGAAAAAGAAGGTGGCAAAGTCGACCTGCGAGACTTAGGCGAAATTGAGACGGTTAAACCGGGTCAACAAATCTATCAAAAATTCCCACTAACAGAAGGCTTCCCGGGCATGAATGTGTTGGGTGAAGAGCTTCCACCGTCACCAGGTAAAGACATGATTTTGGAAGCCACTCAAGGCACCGAAATTGACCCGAATAACCCCAACGTTTTACTCGCCGCTCGAGAGGGTTTAGCGAGAGTCATCGAAAGCAGAATGGAAGTGGATAATGTTTATTCGCTGCCAGAGCTCACTCCAAAACAAGGCCACGTGAAGTTTAATGGCACCGTTATTATCTCAGGCGATGTCTCGCCAGAGATGAAGATCATTGCAACTGGTGATGTCGTGGTGGGTGGCTTTGTTGAGTCGGCTTTGATACGTTGCCAAGGTGAGTTAACCGTAATAGGTGGCGCTTCTGGCAAGTTATTAGAGCCTGAACAAGAGGATCGCCAATACAACTGTTTGTTAGAGTCTGGTTATCGCGTCAATATTGCGTTTGCTAACCAAATTGATATTCGCGCCAAACGCGATGTATTTGCTCACAAACAATTATCACACTGCAATATCATCGCAGCTTCTTTAAAAGTCGGGCAGGGGCTGACACCAAATGGCAAGTTAATTGGTGGCAACCTTATGGTGAGCAAAGGCGTAGAAGTGGGGCATTTAGGTGCTCCAGCTGGAGCCGACACCCATATTTCCCTCAATCGAACCTATCGTATCTTTAGACAAAAAGAAGATGCAATGTGGGCCAAAATTCAGCCTTATCAAGAAGACTTAGAAAGCTTAAGAGACAAAGGCAAAATGTTGATGAGCGCCGAGCAAAAAGAGCAACACAAAGCCAAGTTTAGAAAAGTTGAGAAAATAGTCGATAACCTTCAAGCTCAAAGAAAGCGCTTAATACAGCGTCGCCGCGACTATTTAGAAGCCTTGTCTGTGGTTGTCCATCATACTTTGTATAACGGTACTACGTTTGAAATAGGTGACAAAACGAAAGTGAATGACCGCCAACGTGGCCCATCGATTGTTCGTCTGAACGAATTTGTGTTGGAAATCGAACCTAAGCCCTAGAACAAATCAATCATCATACCTAAATTAATGTTTGTTCAGTTTGGCGCTTTGACTTGGGTTAATACCAATCCTCTAGCCTTTTGGAGAACGTGGGTGAACATTTTTTATTCAGCATGAAACAAATGATCAAGTCATTAGGTCTACTCGTACCATAAGGTGCCAGTGGTTTAGTCTACTCCTCGGCACTGTTTAGCAACCAGCGTCTTTTATACTGGTTGCGAGAATTTTGATTTGATTAGGATGTCTTGCTATGCACCGCACTCACTCACTTTGGTCGACGTTTTCCATCTCAGTCTTGTTGTCACTCGTTTTATGTCTAGGCCTAGCGGTTTTTCCAAAACAAGCAAAGGCCAGCGATATTTATCTTCCTTCATCCCTTGATTGGTTTAATGTCAGTCGCGACCTTACTGAGGACGACTTAAAAGGCAAAGTCGTGATCTTAGATTTTTGGACCTATGGTTGTGTTAACTGTGTGCATGTTTTGCCCGATCTTCACCAGCTCGAAAAAGATTTTGGTAATAAGCTGGCGGTGATCTCGGTTCACTCTCCAAAATTCGACAATGAAAAAAATCCCACCACCCTAAAAAACATCATCGCGCGTTATGAAATTCAACACGCCGTAGCGAATGACATTGATTTTAAAGTCTGGCGCGAGTTTGGGGTAAGAGCTTGGCCGACATTTGTCGTATTTGGTCCTGATGGAAAATACGCTGGGAAATTGTCAGGTGAAGGACACTATAAGTCGCTTAAACGCGCCACCGAATTACTACTTGAGCAATACGAAGGTAAAGTAAACGAAACGGCACTACCTGTTAAGCTAGAAACCATGCCTGATAGCTATCTAAAAGCGCCTGGTAATATTGTAGTTAATGATAAATATATCGCGATTGCTGACTCTCTTAATCATCGCATTGTGATCTCTGATCACACTGGCCAGGTTTTATATGAAGTGGGTAATGGCGAGGCTCAGTGGTTAGATGGCTCTTTTAAAAACGCGAGTTTGTTCCAACCACAAGGACTGGTGTTTAGTGATGAAAATACCTTGCTGGTGGCCGATACGGGAAACCATACGATCAGACGAATTGATCTGAAAAAACAAACCATTGTGACGTTAGCTGGTACAGGAAAACTAGGCAGAGATTACCGTTTGTATGACGACCCACTAAAAACCAGTTTGCGCTCTCCGTGGGCGCTCGCGTTGCGCAACAACGATTTATATATTGCGATGGCAGGAACACACCAGATTTGGCACCTGGATATGACCACCAATAAATTAAGCGTGTTTGCTGGTAGCGGCCGTGAACAGTTAACAGATGGAAGTTTGATGCAGGCAGCATTTAATCAGCCCTCTGGCTTGTATATACAAGGTGAAAAGCTTTATGTCGCGGATGCCGAAGCGTCGGCCATTCGAGTGATCGACATTGACCCAGCTATCAAAGACAAAAAGGTCGACACGGTCGTAGGAAAGGGTTTATTTGAGTTTGGTGATAAGGATGGCAATTTCAGAAGAGCCTTATTACAACATTCAAAAGGAGTCGTCGCGATTGACGATGAGACCTTGGTCATTGCGGATACTTATAATCACAAACTCAAGAAAGTGAATCTAAAACGGCGCTTTGTAGATACAATCGATGCTACTAAAGACCAATTAAATGAGCCTGGCGGTGTAGCGTTTTGGCAAAACAATGTGTTTGTTGCCGACACAAACAATCAAGCCATCAAGGTCTACGATATCAGTGCCGACAAACTTACAGAGTTAAAAATTAGGCCGCCTGTGCGCTAAAAGGTTCGGCTTTTTCGACGATTGCTTTGACGTTAAGTTGGTCGTGTAAGTCAACCACTTCACCAATGATGATCAGCGCCGGCGAGCCAATGTTGTGCTCTTTGGCCAAGCTATCTAGTTTGCTCAATTCGCCTGTCACTACGCGTTGATTTGGACGGGTGCCATTTTCGATAATAGCGACTGGCGTAGAAGGCGCACGGCCATGAGCAATCAAATTGTCTTTGATAGTGGCACTTCTGATCACGCCCATGTACACCACCAAGGTTTGTTTGGAAACGGCTAGTGATGCCCAGTTCGGACCTTGTTCACCTGCGGATGCGACAGCATCGTTGTTTTTACAATGACCAGTAATAAATTGTAAGGACTGAGCGTAATCGCGGTGCGTCAATGGAATGCCTGAAGAAGCTGAACACGCTGCCGCTGCGGTAATGCCAGGGATAACTTTGTAGGCAATACCGTGTTTTGCTAAAAGCTGAGCTTCTTCACCACCACGACCATAAATATACGGATCGCCGCCTTTTAAACGACAAACGACTTTGCCTTCCAAGGCTAATTCGACTAACAGCTCATTGATCTTGTTTTGTGGCATGGTGTGATTACCGGCTTTTTTACCAACTGAAATCATTTGCGCATCTTTGCGACATAAGTCCAAAATTGGCTGTGAAATCAAGTAATCATAAACAATCACATCGGCCATTTGCATGGTTTGTAGTGCTTTAATTGTTAACAGCTCTGGATCGCCAGGACCACCGCCCACCAAATATACGTGGCCACTTGATGACTGAGTTTGTGAGCTTTCTGAGTTATCGCCAAATTGGGCTAGTTGAGTCTCGAGTGTGTTCGATACTTCATCCCAGTTGCCTTGTGCTGCATTTTGGCTTGCAGGGCCTCTGAAGATCGTTTCCCAAAAATGACGACGACGTTGAAACGTCGAAATACTCGACTTTACTTTATGTCTGAATTCACCCGCTAATTTCGCGAGTTGCCCTGTCCAGGTTGGGAATTGGCGCTCTAACTGTTCTTTCCACAGTCTTGCTAATACGGGGGCTTTACCGTTTGAAGAAATCGCCACCGTCATTGGTGAGCGATCAATGATGGCTGGAAAGGTAAACCCGCATAGTTCTGGCTCATCCACAACGTTGACCCATATTCCCATGGACTCAGCGTGCTGTTTTATTTTTTGGTTTACTGAAAGGACATCCGTCGCAGCAATCACCAACACGTGATCGACGATATGGCCCGAATTGTATTCTGCCTCGATTAAAAGTAAACGATCTGGTTGGTCCGATGCCATTTCGATGAGCCGATCACAAATATAAGGCGCAACAACGGTGACACGAGCGTTAGCTTTTAACATGGATTGGACTTTGCGAAGCCCAACTTCACCACCGCCAACAACAAGCACTGGCTTGTTAGTGAGTTTTACAAAAATTGGAAATGATTCCATGGGTGTCCCCTAAACCTTATTACTCATAATCTACTAGATGCCGCCGCCGTTCTCATGCAGACCACATTCTCGAGTCAATCCAAAGAAGCGTGTTTCTTCTTCTGTCATGCCTGCTTCTAGCCTACGTGTTGTTTGCACGTCACCGACCGAAACATAACCTTCTTCCCAAAGCGGGTGATAAGGTAAGTCGTGTTTTTTGAGATATTCAAAAACGTCTTTATTCGACCATTCAAGAATCGGGTGAACCTTAAGAATTGGGTGATCTTGACCCGCGAGATGACTAATCTCTGCGAAAGGTTTGTTTGAACGCGACGTTGACTGGCCTTGGCGAATGCCACTGAACCAAGTTTGTGCGTTTAGGCTAGTAATAGCATTGCGCATCGGCTCAACTTTATTCATCTGGTTGTATTGTTTTATGCCGGCTTCACCTTGTGTCCACAATTGGCCAAATTTGGCTTCTTGCCATGCCGGTGATAAATCTGAGCGAAACACTTTTAGATTTAAGTTGAGTCGCTCAGTTAGCTCATCGATAAACTGATAGGTCTCAGGAAACAAGTAGCCTGTGTCGGTCAAAACAACGGGAATGTTTGGCATTTCTTGAGTTACTAAATGCAACATAACGGCCGCTTGAATACCAAAGCTCGAAGACAACATAAACTCGCTAGGTAGGTTTTCTAATGACCAGCGAACCCGCTCACTTGCACTTTGATTGGCAAGTGAGTTGTTGATGGCGACCAGTTCTTCTGATCCTAAATCAGAGGTAAGCTGGCCGGGTGAAAGCTGAAATGACATAGTGTGTTCCTGAGTCCTTATTTCACCGTTTATGCGTGAAAGTCTTTACCTTCAACAGTGGCTTTGATGACACCTGAGCGAACCACAAAATCACCAAAGCGCTCGTTGTCATTGCGATTTGCCGCGTATTGAGCAAATAGGTTGTCGAGTTCGGTTAGGATCTCAGTCTCATCGATGTTTTCTTTGTACATTTTGTTTAAGCGCGTGCCCAAACCATCAGCACCTAAATACATGTTGTACTTACCAGGACCTTTACCAATAAACGCGATTTCGGCAGCAAACGGACGAGCACAGCCATTTGGACAGCCGGTCATTCGCAGTACGATATCTTGTTCGGTGATGGCGTGTTTAGCTGCAAGGGCGTCAATCTTGTCGATAAGTTCTGGCAAGTAACGCTCAGACTCGGCCATCGCTAGTGCACAAGTCGGCAACGCCACACAAGCCATTGAGTTACCGCGAATCGGGCTAACCCCACCTTCATCTAAAGTTCGGTGTAAACCATATTGTTTGGTTAGGCCTTCAATCATCTGCTTTTGTTCCTCAGGAACATTAGCAATGATGATGTTTTGGTTGGCGGTCATTCTAAAGTCGCCTTTGTGAACTTTGGCGATTTCACGAAGACCTGTTTTTAGCTGACGTTGTTCGGTATCAATAATTCGACCATTCTCAATGAACAAGGTTAAATGCCATTGGTTGTCCACGCCTTTTGTCCAGCCTAAACGGTCGCCCTGAAGGGTGAAATTAACTGGCTTAGGTGCTTCAAACGTTAAGCCTGTATGTGCAACGACGGCATCGCGGAACGCATCGATACCAACGCGGTCAATCGTGTACTTAAGACGAGCGTGTTTGCGGCTTTCTCGGTTACCAAGGTCGCGCTGTGCTTTTACGACACCTTCTGATACCAAAATGGCATTTTCTTTACTGACAAAACCTAAATCAGTCGCCAAACGTGGGTATGTCGTCACATCACCATGTGTAGTGCCCATGCCGCCACCAACAACAACGTTAAAACCTAACAGTTCTGCGTCTTTGCCTTCGCCTTCAACGATGGCAATTAAGCCTAGATCATTTGTATATACATCTACGTCATTGTGCGGAGGAATAGCGACCGCCGCTTTAAACTTACGCGGTAAGTATGTTGGTCCGTATACCGGCTCTTGCTCTGATTCTTCACCTATATCAAGCTTTTCACCGTCTAACCAAATCTCTGCGTAAGCGCGGGTTTTTGGTAATAAGTGCTCAGAAATACTTTTGGTGATGTCATACACTTCTTGATGAACATAAGAGTCAACCGGGTTGGTGTTACACAACATGTTGCGGTTTACGTCACCACACGCCGCGAGTGAGTCTAAACCAATGTCGTTCAGGCCGCTGATCACATTTTTAATGTTTGGTTTTAACATGCCGTGGTATTGGAACGTTTGACGTGTGGTTAGGCGCAATGAGCCATACAGAGTGTAATCCTCTGCCATTTTGTCGATAGCTAACCACTGCTCAGCTGTCGCAACACCACCAGGCACACGAGCACGTAACATAAAGCTATATAGAGGCTCTAGTTTTTGCTCACGACGTTCGTCTCTAACATCACGGTCATCTTGCTGATAAAAACCGTGGAACTTGGTTAGCTGAGTGTCATCTTCTGCAAGCGCACCGGTCACTTTGTCTTGAAGACCTTCACTGATGGTACCGCGCAAATAATTACTTTTAGTTTTGATGCCTTCGTTGACGGCTAATTTTGTTTTGTCGTTGGTTGATTGGCTCATTAGTAAACGTCCTTTTGGAATCGTTGGGCTTGGCGAAGCTGCTCTAAATACTCAATTGCGCTTGCTTCGTCTTGGTCGCCATGAGTCTGAATAATTTGTAATAGGGCGTTGTGTACATCTTTGGCCATGTAATTGGCATCACCACAAATATAAATATGGGCGCCTTTTTCTAGCCATTCAAAAACGTGTTGGCCTTGCTCTAATAGTCGGTCTTGGACGTACACTTTGTTAGCTTGGTCACGAGAGAAGGCAACATCGAAACGGTTTAATAAGCCATTGTCACGGTATTTAACTAGCTCTGCTTGATACAAGAAGTCGGTGGTGAAATGAGGGTTACCAAAGAACAGCCAGTTTTCACCATCTGCATTTTGTGCGTCGCGTTCTTGTAAAAAGGCTCTAAACGGCGCGATTCCTGTACCTGGGCCAATCATGATCACTGGCGTTGCAGGATCCGCTGGAAGTCTGAAGTTATTATTGGCTTGGACATACACGTTCACTGTTTCTGCTTCTTCAGCACGATAAGCTAAAAACCCAGATGCACCACCTAGACGCGACTCGCCATTATTTTCATATTCAACAACGGCAACCGTTAAGTGAACTTCGTCTTCCACTTCGGCTTGGCTACTCGCGATAGAGTAAAGTCTTGGTGTTAGTTTTTGTAGGCCCGCAACGAGTTGCTCGGCACTGACACTATCAGTAGGTGCAGGGAATTCGACTAAGAGATCGATAAGTTGGCGATCGGCACAGAATTCGCGAAGCGCTGCTTTGTCTTCACCTAGCGCAGTCAATTCATCAGACTGAATAAGTGCACCGTAGTGCTTAACAAAGTTCGGGTGCAGTAACGTCAGCTCTAGGTGCGTCGTGAGTAACGTTGCTAGAGAGTAAGACTCACCTTGCCACTCAACTTGCTGTTCGCCGTTTAATCGTAGTGATTTAAGAATCGCGTCCACGAGTGCACTATCATTGTCGAACCACACACCCAAAGCGTCACCTGGTTGATAAGTAATACCACTGTCTTCAAGTGACAATTCGATATGACGAATATTCTTCTGGCTACCACGGGCCGTGATTTTTTGATTTGCCAAAATTGGCGCGGCAAAAGGGTGCTGACGGTTGTAAGCCGATGTCGTCGCTTGTTCAAATGGTAACACTTGTGCTGTGTTTGACGTGCTAGCCTCACCATTAATCGCTTTAAGAGCCTGACCAAACTGTTCAACCGTTGCGTCTATCCAGTTATTAGCGGCTTGCTCAAAGTCAACATCACACTCAACGATATCCGCTAGACGAGTGGCGCCTAATGCTGCCAGCTGTTGATCAAAATCGTGACCGGTTTTACAGAAAAACTCGTAGCTGCTGTCGCCAAGTGCTAAAACTGAGTATTTTAAGTTGTCCAGTTTTGGCGCTTTTTTCCCAAAGATAAACTTGTGCAGTGTCACGGCGTCATCAGGTGCATCACCTTCACCATGTGTACTCACGATGATAGTGACAAACTGCTCTTTTTTAAGGGCGTTTGGTTTGAAGTCCGCCATGTTAACCAATTCAACTGCCAAGCCATTTTGTGCGGCTTTTTGTTCAAGCTGATTAGCGATACCGCGAGCATTACCGGTTTGAGAACCAACTAAAATAGTAAGTTTGGCCGATGGTGTCGGTACGACTGCGGCGGTTGCATTTACTCCGCCTTGAGCTTGGCTTGATGCTGCCAAGTAGCCACTGACCCAAGCTTGCTGAATAGGGTTAAGTTGCGCCACAAGTTGGTTCAACTGATTAATTTGCTCTGCGTTCAATGGCGACGCAGATGCATGAAGAGATTGTACAAGTTGTGTAAGGCCCATTATGAAAGCTTCTTGTTCGATTGTTGTTGGTATTTTTGTCTAAGGCTGATTGTAGAAACGATTGTTTAAAACAATAAAGAGCCTAATGTTTACTGAATATTCCAAAAAGTTATAAAAAAAGACAACGCCACTAATTTCGGGGCTTTGAGGTCGGACCGGGTTTATATGTTTTTTTTCTATGAGTTAGAACAAAAAGCGTTTAGGCTATCCGGATAATAAAAATAAGGCTTTGGAGTTGTCATTTAGATGTCAATATTATCCAGCGGTAAAAGCCAACGTCAGTTTTTAGTTGTCTTTAATCCCACCACAAATCGAGTTCGAAAGCGTCGCCTTGCCAAATTAATCACGGCGTTAAAAGAGCGCAATTATCAATGGTCTCTTTATGCTACCGAGCAGGCTTTGCATGCCAATGGCGCAGTATTACGAACAAAACTTAAAGATGTGACTGATCTGATAGTCGTGGGCGGTGATGGGACCTTTAATATCGTCATCAACAGTTTGCCGTTTGACGTCGTGTCCAAAACCGTGCCATTGCGAATAGGTCTGCTACCTGCAGGTACCGGTAATGATTTTGCTCGGGGTTGGTACGACCCTTCTTTAACAGAAGAAGCCCTAATTGATATTGTTTTGTCAGAAAAAACCACGCTAATGCACTTAGGCGAATGTGAGATGGTGCAAAGTACTCGCCTGTTTCACAATGTCATGGGCGCAGGTTTTGATGCGATGATTTCGAAAGAGCTGGAGAACAAAAAAACCTTGTTTCGCAGCCTGAGCTATTTGCTATCAGCATTGAAATATATACCTTTTTATCAAGAGCCTAAATGTAATTATCAGTCGTCAAAGAGCAAACGAGAGTACTTTAATTTGCTGACGGCTTTTGGCAATTCACGTTACTTTGGGGGTGGCTTGCCTATTACACCCGATGCAAAAGCAACAGCTGAATCGATTCAGGTGGTTTCTGTACCAAAACTACCTTTGTTCACCAAATTGCACTTATTGACTGAGCTGCTAAAAGGCAAACATACGCTTTCATCACATATATACAGTGAATGTTTGTCTGAGGGTGAGACAGCGCAGATTCTGACAGATGGACTTGAGTTAGAAGCGGATGGTGAGTTTATTGGCTATTCACCCTGTAAAGTCAGTGTTTCTGATTATTGGTTACACATGAAGTGTGAATAAAAAAACGGCGCGCTCTTAAGTTAAGAGCAAGCGCCGTTTGTTACGTTTTTTAATTTGGCTATCTAGTTATTTAGCTAATTGGCTATTTCAAAGCATCTCTTTACTAGAAGAAAGAAGAGGTTTGAAAGCACATTCCTATTAGACATTAAACTTTATGAGTAAAATTTAGAAGTTAACAACGAGTGTCACTGCTGTTTCGGTGTCGGTTTTTTCCAAACCTTCGTCTACATCCGAGTTAGT
>NZ_CEYNSH010000051.1:0-12325 GCF_982872775.1 Psychrosphaera sp.
ACTCTAGAAAGATCACCGGTTGCATCTTTGATGCCGACGATATTTTCAACAGCCATAAGCTCAATGACCGACTCATTGCTCAAATCAACATTTGTACGACCAGGAACGTTGTATAGGATGATAGGTTTAGTAGAGGCTTCGGCAACGGCTCTTAAATGAGCAATCGTGCCACGCTGATTAGGTTTGTTGTAATAAGGAGTAACAGTCAAGAAACCATCGATGTCTAGCTCTTGATAGGCTTTTGTCGTGGCAATAGTCGTAGCAGTACAGTTAGAGCCATTACCCACAATAATCGGCAAGCGCTTGTTATTTACTTCGATAGCATGTTTTAAAACAGCCAGTTTTTCATCATTGTTTAGAGTAACGGTCTCTGCCGTTGTTCCTAAAATAACAAATCCATCCGTGCCACTAGCAATATGCCACTCGATCAGTTTGGTTAAACTATCAAAGTCCACTTCGCCATTGGTTAACATCGGTGTAATAAGGGCGACATAACTACCCGAAAACTGTCGTTCTAAACTCATACTTCCTCCACTACTAAGCCGGCCTATGTTACTTAGCTGCCCAATAATAAACAAGGGCGAAGATCATCATATGATGTGTTTTTATTCGCATATGTTAAACTAATCCGCTGATAGGAAATAAGAAGTAGTGAATTGGAAAATATGTCGACGGTAAATTCTGCCCCTCAGTACCTGGTAATCACCGCAATAGGCCAAAACAAAACTGGTTTAGTGAGTGAGTTGACCGGCCTAGTATATCAATGCGACTGTAATGTCGTGGACAGCAAAATGGCAATCTTCGCCAATGAGTTTTCTATTATTATGCTTTTAGAAGGTGGTCACACTGATTTGTTACGGCTAGAAAGTCAGCTGCCGCCACTGGCAATGGAGCTGAATCTACTGACTATGATCAAGCGCACACACAAACGCCACATAGAAGAAAATACCCAACACTACGTAATTAATATTGAAGGCCCTGACAAAGCCGGTACGATAAAAGAATTTACTTCCCACTTAGCCAAACAAGGCATCGATATAACAAGCCTTAAATCTAATTTGACTGAGAAAAATAAAAAAATGTTTCAGTCGGCACAAATCGAAGTTAGCTTTCCTGAAGTAATGACGATTGACACTTTCGAGCCGGACTTACTCAAGTTATGTAAAAAATACGAAATGACTTGTGTTATTAGTCCCGTAACCGTTGAAATCAGTTCTGATTAGTCACCCATTTAACAAAGATAAGGAGCCTCAATGAATACGCTTCAAGCTGGTGATAAAGCACCAATGTTTACCCTTCTAGACCAAAATGGTGAAGAGTTTAACTTAGAAGAACAACTAAAATCCCACAACGTACTTGTTTACTTTTATCCAAAAGCAATGACTCCTGGTTGTACGGTTCAAGCGCAAAACCTTCGTGATGTAAAAGAAGACCTTGCCAAGTACAATACAATTGCTGTTGGTATTAGCCCAGATGCGGTAAAGCGTTTAACCAAGTTTACTGAACGCGACGAACTCAACTTCCCGCTTCTATCTGATGAAGATCACAAGGTTGCAGATGATTTTGGTGTATGGGGACTGAAAAAGTTCATGGGTCGTGAATACGACGGCATTCACCGTCTAACGTTTTTAATTGGTCAAGACGGTACCATCAAACACTTCTTCAACAAGTTCAAGACGAAAGACCACCACCAAGTAGTGTTAGACGTGTTGGCAGAGATGGATGCTTAAAGAATTGGAATAAAACTCAAGCCTCCCTTAAGGTTTGATTTTATTAACTAAAAAGGCCACTTCATGAAAGTGGCCTTTTTGTATTTAAGGGCTCAGAATTAATAGTCGAAAAAGAGTGAATTTGATTGAGCCTACTCCAGCAGACACTATCCAGACACGGACTCTGGCGTTTGTTTTACCGACCAAGCATTAATCAACGCTTTTACTAACGACGCGAGCGGGATAGCAAAGAAAACACCCCAAAAGCCCCATAAGCCACCAAAGAAAAGGACAGCAACAATTATATAAACTGGATTCAAGTCTACCGCTTCAGAAAACAGCAACGGAACTAAAAGGTTACCGTCGAGCGCTTGGATAATGCCATACGCAATCATGACGTAATAAAACTCAGGAGTTAAACCAAACTGAAACAGAGCCACACCTGCTACAGGAATGGTGACAACCGCAGCACCTATGTATGGAATTAGTACCGATAAACCCACTAACAACCCAAGTACGGCCGCAAATCGAAGATCCATAATGACAAACGCAATATAGGTAGTGACACCAACAATCAGAATCTCTAACATTTTACCGCGGATGTAATTGATAATTTGCTGATTCATTTCTGTTGCAACTTGAGTAATCAACGTTCTTTCTGTTGGCAAAATACGATCAAATCCGGCAATTAAGCTTGCTTTATCTTTGAGCATAAAGAACACCATCAGTGGCACCAAAATAAGATAAATCAAAATCGCGACTAGGTTTGTGAATGAGGCCATAACGGTTTGCACTAGCTCTTCTAAGAATGTCACCAGCCTATTATCTACATTCCCCAAAACCTTATCGATTAACATAGGATCTATGCTTGGGTAATTTTCTGGTAACGCTCTGATGTATTCCTGCACTGAGGTCATCATCTCCGGCAACTCTTTAACCAAAGAAATGCTCTGTTGAGAAATAACAGGGATGACCATCACTATGATACTCACTACCGTACTGAAAAAAATCAACGTCACGATAGTCGTACTGGCATTACGACTTAACCCTAATTTTGTGACTGTTTTGATAGGCCATTCCAATAAGAATGCAAATATCGCTGCGACGATGACTGGGATCATATATTTACCAACCCATGCAAATAAGAGCATTGCCAATACAACGAATAACAATAATGTTACCGCGTTAGGGTCAGAAAAATTTTTACGATACCACTGCTTTATCACTTCAAACATATAGATTCCAAACTAGGATTGTAATTTATCATTAACGACTTTTATGATGGATGACTCTAATCTCAAAACATGACGTCTCGGTTAAAACGTCGAACTCAATACCTTGTTTCTCCAAGTATTGAGTAAAATTATATAGTGTTACTTTGTCATCCAACAGAAATTTATCAGCGTTATGATGCAACAGGTGCTTTTTAAGCATCACAAACGCCATTGGACACTTGAGGCCTCTGGCATCAAATTGCGTTTCGACTGACAATTGGGGTTCTCTCTTGTGCGATATACTTGTAAGCTATAGTTATTGTACACGGAACGCATCAACAAAAAAGCGGGTAAGAGTAAACAAAGTTATGGGATTATATCCAAAGCAGTATAACCTGCCTGACGACGCCGAAATAAAAGACATTAACGCGTTTAAGAAAAAAATTAACTGGGGTGAAATTCCTGCGTTTTTCCAACTTGTCGCCAAGTCGATTGCCGATGCTGAAGGTTTTTTGCAGTACGGTTTTGACAATGCATTTAAACAACTTGTCGATCGAAAAAACTGGAATTATGACTTACTTGGTCTTCCTGAAGATGCAGACAAAACCATGCCCGAGCATGCATTAAACCCAATTAGACCACCCAAAATCTGCCTCTACCATGTATTTAATAATCAAGGCTATGAACTTTTAGCATTTCCGTACGTCAATAACTTGTTGGTGGATGACTATCGCGAAGGTGATCCTAAATTAGAATTTAAGCGATGGGACCCCAGCCAAATGAAAAGATTGGTTAGGTTTTCTGACCTGCACAAGTTTATCGCTTTCACCCTAACAAATGGTGATGACGCAGATATGGCGCTAATTGTTCATGCTCACAATGTCGTTAATCGTATGATCACTATGTTAGAGCAGGAACTTACCGTCCACGAAATACGTGGACTTAGTATTGACCAAGCATTTAAGAAACAGCAAAGTCACCCTGACCAATCACCAGAAGACGCAATATTGTCCGGTCAACTTAAAAAGGACAGTTAAATACAAGGGTAGTTATGTTTTCTACTATTAAGAGTGTCATTAGTGGCGCTATTGTTTCAACGTTAATTGTCGCTAGCGCCAATTCAATGGCAAATGACAATGGCCTACCAGATTTAGGGACTTCCGCCCTAACCGCTTTATCCATAGAGAAAGAAAAACGATTAGGTGAGGTAATATACGAGCAGTTTAGAGGGAACGCTAATATTCTCCATGACCCTCTCGTGAAAGAATATATAAACGATTTGGGTAATCGCTTGGTCGCCCATGCGGATGATGTAAAATTTCCGTTTACCTTTTTTGTAGTCAACGAACCATCAATTAATGCGTTTGCGTTTTATGGCGGTCATATTGGCATTCAGTCCGGTCTTATCGATGCCGCCGAAACCGAAAGTCAGTTGGCCTCAGTGTTAGCGCACGAAATTGCTCACGTAACGCAACGACACATTGCAAGACGCAAACAAGCCGCCAATGAAAATGCACCTTTAACGCTTGCTGGCTTTATTGGCGCGATATTACTGGCAGCAGTCAGTCCACAAGCTGTGATGGCATCACTAATGGCGACATCAGCCGGCTCGCAGCAAGCTATGATCAATCACACTCGTAGCAATGAAATGGAAGCGGACCGCATCGGAATGAACATTTTGGTCAACTCTGGATACGATCCAGCAGCAAGTGCCGAGTTTTTTGAAAAGCTTCAAGAGCAAATTCGTTACAAAACTAAATTACCACCTTTTTTGGTCACTCACCCGCTACCAGACTCAAGGGTTAGCGATGCGCGTTTACGTGCGATGCAATACGAACGTAAGTTTTACAGCGACAACATCGACTTCTTACTCATAAAAGCCCGGGTTCGCGCTCGTTTTGTGACTAACTATTCTAAAGAAGATTTAAAGAGCGAGATAAAGGATTTAAACAATCGTATCGCCAAAGCTTCTGCTATTCGAAAATTTGCCTTGCAATATGAGTTGCTATTGCGCCTTGTCGATAGCAAACAGTTTGACAAAGCCACAGACCTTTACAGTCAAATGGTGGAAAAAGCACCTAACAATATGTTTTTGCTAGATACTTATACTGATCTGATGACGGCCAGTAAGCAATATGACAAAGCGATTTCTAAGCTTAAGAAAGCGTATGAGTTAAAACCCAATAACTCTATCGTTACTCTCAACTTAGCCAATACCTACTTAGAAGCTGAGTCTTATCAACAAGCAATCGAGTTACTTGAGTATTACTTAATTGGCAAGCCGAATGACTTTTTGGCAACGCAAATGCTAATGGAGGCGTACAATAAAGTGAAAAATATGGCAAAATACAATAGTACCAAAGCAGAGTTATATGCTTTGATGGCCCGTTATGGCGAAGCTATCGGTTTGGCGGACAAAGCAATGAGCTTTTTAGGCAAAAACGACAATACCGAAATCAGTCGTTTGCAAGCGCTAAAACGCCAATACCGTGAACGCTTAAATTACATTCAAGATTTAAAGGACCAATTTTAAGATGTCGATTACTATTTATCACAACCCACGCTGTTCAAAAAGTCGTCAAACCTTACAATTATTAAAAGACAAAGGGGTCGAGCCTGAGGTTTTTGAGTACTTAAAAACACCTCCAACAAAGCCAGAATTAGAGGCGGTAATCAACAAACTAGACATTGCACCTCGTGATCTTTTCCGCAAAAAAGAAGCTGAATACAAAGAAACCGGTGCAAATGATGAGTCTTTAACCGACGATCAATTGTTAGATATTTTGGTTGCAACACCGAAATTGATCGAACGCCCTATTGTTATTAACCAGGACAAAGCCGCTATTGGCCGTCCTCCTGAAAACGTGTTGGCCATCATTTAATGACCACTCCTTACGTCCTAGTTTTATATCATTCTCGCCACGGTTCCGTGGAAGCGCTAGCGTTAGCAATTGCTAAAGGCATTAGTGCTGTTGGTGATTCACAAAATACCTCGAGCGGCCTTGAAGTACGTATCCGTAGTTGTGAACACCCTGACTATTCAGGTGAGCTTCTATACCCACCCGTCAGTGTTGATGACTTAAAGCACTGCAGTGGCTTAGCCATGGGCAGTCCTTGCCATTTTGGAATGATGGCAAGTCCATTAAAAGCGTTCTGGGAGCAAACCTCTACAGAGTGGTTAAATGGGTCACTAATAGGCAAGCCTGCTTGTGTATTTACGTCCAGCTCGAGCTTACACGGAGGCAACGAAGCGACACTTTTATCAATGTCATTGCCTCTTTTACATCACGGCATGTTATTGATGGGCATCCCTTATTCTGAAGCCAGTCTTCACAATACCCAAGGCGGTGGAACACCATACGGTGCATCTCATGTAGCAGGCTTGAACAATGACAACGAACTTTCTCAAGATGAAAAAGAATTGGCCGTTGCATTGGGCAAAAGACTCGCTTCTACCGTATTGAAACTGAATCGCAGTATTTAACAAACACACAAGCACTATTTGTATTTAAGGCATCTAATTCATCATGCAAAAACACGACGCATCTACAGCCGACTATAAAACCGCACCAATGGCCCAATTTGTAAAAAAATTAAAGTTCACAGGGCTTATTGGTTACCTTGGTTTAGTCATTTACCTGCCTATCCTTATTTTATTTTTTGATCCCAGCACTTTGTCTTTACCTTACATTACTTTAACTCTGTTTTGGCTCCCACTGTTGTTCGCAATTAAAGGGTTATTAGAAGGTAACCCTTATACCTACGCATGGAGTAACTTTGTCATCATGTGGTGTTTTCTTCATGCCCTAACCGCCATTTGGACGTTTGAAGGCCACAAAGGGCTCATTGTTATTGAAATCGCTTTACTAACGCTCGCCTTTATCGGCAATACCTATTTTGCTCGCTATCGTGGTCGCGAGATGGGTTTAGCTTTACCGAAAATAAAAGAGTTGAAAGAAAAAGAAAAAGCCATGTTTGAACATTCAGATCAAACTGAGCAGTCAGAACAAACATCAGACAAGTCATAAACCAGCGACAAAATTTGCGACCCGCGGGCGCCGTGTAAATTAATAAATTCTAAACCGTACTCAGCCCGCTAACGTAAAACTGCCTATACTTTTATTTTTGTTCTCTTAGCAAGTAGTCGAATCATATACTTGCTAAGGACTTATGGCACAGAACGCGTTATGGCAGAAACTCTTTACCTATTCACTCATGATCTTCGCATTACAGACAACCCAACGCTCCAACGTTTGATTTCAGAGCATCACTCAGGGCAAATAACCCTTTGTTGTGCTTACTGTCTATCACCAGCACTCTTAACCTCAACGAACTACAGCTCAAAGCAGTTAGGTAAACACCGTTTGCTTTTTGATTTACAATCAGTTCAAGATGTTGCGAGCCGACTGATCAAACAGGGAATCAAATTTGAGCTAAGTTACACCTCTGTTGCTCGATTTCTCTTGGAAAAAGGGGAAGCCAAGCAGTTCGATACCGTATATGTTGCGCAGCAATTTGGCTGGAATGAAGAACAACTACTCAACAACACATTCGATAAGCTGCAAATTGAATTCGATTACTCAGCAGAGCAGTTTATCAGGTTTAATAACCACACCTTGTTTCAAGTTGAGCAACTGCCATTTGAGCTCAGCAAGATACCAAACTCATTTACCAAATTCAGAAAACTGGTAGAAAAGCAAAATCTAGACGAGATGTTTACTGTTGAGCAAACAGCTTCAATTTCAGGTAATGATAGTGTTAGTGACTTACAGTCTGCTAAAAACGACTCTGATAGTAATAAGCGCATATCCAAATACACAACCGAGTTTGTTGACGCGTTGGAAGCCATTCAATGCCGACCTGAGGTGAAAGCCTTATACGAGCAACAAGCAAAACCTCAATTACAAGGGGAAAAAGGACGTGCACTCGAGCAAAACACCTTAAATGAGCTAAAAGTCGACTACGAGTACACCTTGTTTGAAGGTGGCGAACGTGCGGCTCACGCACACTTGGAACAATACTTTTATTCAACAGCACCTTCTACCTACAAAGAAACCCGCAACGCTTTGGATGATTGGGCCTCATCCACAAAATTTAGCCCATGGCTAGCGAATGGTTGTGTGAGCCCAAAGCAGATCTGGCAGCAGGTGGTCAAATATGAAGCTCACAATGGCGCAAATGACTCCACGTATTGGACTAAGTTTGAATTGTTGTGGAGAGAGTTTTTTCAATGGCAGGCTCTGAATGTCGGTAATAAACTCTTCTGGTTTAGCGGGTTGGCTAACTCAAAACCATTAACTAGCTTTTATCCCACCCGATTTAAAAAATGGTGCCTGGGCCAAACGCCCTACCCAATTGTCAACGCAGCGATGCACCAGCTAAACCAAACTGGTTATATGTCCAACAGAGCTAGGCAATTGGTAGCCAGTTGTTTTATTCACGAGTTACAAATGGACTGGCGCTATGGTGCTGCCTATTTTCAGCAGCAACTGATTGACTTTGACGTTGCGTCAAACTGGGGTAACTGGCAATACCTCGCAGGTGTTGGCTTTGATCCAAGAGGATCTAGACAGTTTAATTTAGAAAAACAAACCAATACCTACGACCCAGACCATGAGTTTATTAAAAAATGGGCCGGTTATTGTGATATGCCGATGGATGACGTGGACATGGCTGACTGGCCCACAGATACATCTTCCTAAAAATACGTTCCCAATAACATCAATACAAGTAAGCTCGAAAACACACTATGAGAAATGTGAAAAAGCAACACTTGCCAACTAAAGTATGCATAGTCTGCCAGCTTCCCTTCACTTGGCGTAAAAAGTGGGCGAAGAATTGGGACGACGTAAAATATTGCTCAGAGCGTTGCCGGAGAAATAAATGTCAAAAAAAATAAACAAGCTAAAAGAAAATGAGCAATTTAATGAAATTAGATTGATATTAGGCGACCAACTCAACGCTAGCCATTCTTGGTATAGGGAAAAGCGCGAGGACGTCTTATATGTGATTGCAGAGCTACATCAGGAACAACACTACGTCACTCATCATATTCAAAAGATCCAAGCGTTTTTTGCAGCGATGAGCATGTTTGGCGATGCGTTAAAGTCGGCTGGTCACAACGTCCTATATCTAGATCTTGACGATACGGCCGAATTTGATGATTTGCCAGCTTTATTGAGCTATTTATTAAAGCATTTCAACGCCAGACAATTCACCTACCAACAACCAGATGAGTACCGCTTGTCTGAGCAATTAAAAGCGTTTTCTCAATCCATAGATTGTTCGACGGATTGTGTCGACACAGAGCATTTCTACCTGCGCCACGACGAATTAAACAAATACTTTAAAGCCGATACTGGACATCGGCTCGAATCTTTTTATAGAAAATTAAGACAGCGATTCGACATCCTGATGAATGGTGACGAGCCTAGTGGCGGCAAATGGAATTACGATAAAAGCAACCGAAACAAACTTAAAAAAGACGATTTAAAAGAGGTTGTCGCGCCTTTACTATTTAGTAATAACGTAAGTGAAATCAACGAACGATTAAAACGTCACAATATCAAAACTATCGGTAATGGAACTGATGAATTATTGTGGCCAGTGACGAGAAAACAGGCGAAAGAATTACTAAGCTTTTTTTGCGATCATTGTCTTTGCCTATTTGGTGAATTTCAGGATGCAATGACATCGGAAATCAGCGACAAAAAATGGTCTTTGTATCACTCGAGAATTTCATTTGCGCTCAATGCCAAAATCCTTTCTCCCGCTTTTGTCGTTGACCAAGCCATAAAAGCCTTTGAAGAAAACCCTAGTAAGATCAGCATTGAACAAATTGAAGGCTTTGTCCGTCAGATTTTAGGTTGGCGTGAATTTGTTAGAGGCATTTACTGGTTAAACATGCCTAAGTACAAAGAAAAGAATCACCTTGAAGCGGACAGAGATTTACCGGAGTATTTTTGGACCGGTGACACCAAAATGAATTGTCTCAAGCAAGCCATCAGTCAAAGCCTAGATTATGCCTATGCGCATCATATACAACGACTCATGGTAACAGGTAATTTTATGTTGTTAACTGGCATACACCCTGATCAAGTGGATGAATGGTATCTAGGCATATATATCGACGCTATAGAATGGGTTGAGCTTCCCAACACGAGAGGTATGAGTCAATTTGCGGATGGTGGCATCGTGGGTTCCAAAGCCTATGCTGCTAGCGGAAACTACATACAAAAGATGAGTGACTACTGCAGCTCATGTCACTACAAGGTTAAACTCAAAGCCGAAGACAATGCCTGCCCTTTAAATAGTCTGTATTGGCACTTCATGAACAAACACAAAGAAAAATTCGGAAACAACCCAAGAACCACCATGGTTTACCGAAACTGGGAAAAACAAAGTGACACAGAAAGGCAAAAAGTCTTAGAAAAAGCAGAAAAAATACTGGAGGATTTGTCGATTTTGTAAACATTAAAATACAGCTGTATTTTAATTTACACTACTGAAATTTATGTATAAAAAAAGCGGCCCTTCATCTCGGCCGCTCTTTCAGTATAAGTAATTAATTCAATTCTTAATTACGCAATAAACCACTACAACTTATTTGATTATAGAAAGTAATTTTTCGTCTAACCCTTCATTAACTAGACTGATAACGGCATTACAATGCTCAACTGTGAACTCACCGTCGGCAATTTGTTTGTTTAACTTAGCGCGGCGACTCGTAACTGTATTCTTGATCGCTTTTTTGTCATCGGCATCGATAGACATTGCTTTTACCTTTGCATCCAAATTTTCAAAATAAGGATATAGTGCCCCTTCAGCTTTATATGCGGCTGAGCGAACCGACGGATGAAAGTCCTGACAAGCGTTGAGGTTCATTAGGTAGAAATTGAGATAGGTAGATAAAGTGATCAGCTTGTAACTTTGAGATTCTTCAGCTTGAACAGGTTTTGAAACTACTGACATTGCCATAGACAAAACTAGGCTGGTGGTTAAAAAGAGTTTTTTCATTATTTTTATTCCTAACATAGCAATGGGCTGACTTTAAAGTCTTAGGTCAACATTTTCAACAACTATAAACAATTCAGAAAGAATAAAAATACACTCAAAAGTGTAATTAGATCATTCTATAACCACTCCGTTTTGTAGAAAAACTTCATTATTTGTAACATTTTAATTCGTCGCAAATACTAACTCAGTGCTTGATCCGATGCGGATTATGTGATTTCTTACGGGGGTTGTTTTTCCAAAACGACAATAACAACAAAAATTATAAACGCCCGTAGAGGCAAAAATTCCATAGGAATTAAGAATGAAAAAAAGATCACTAGTTAGCCAAGCTATCAATTTAGCTTTAGTTACGGGTCTTTCTTTAAGTGCGCAATCTGTATTCGCAGCAGAAGAAGTCGCTAAGGAAGACGTAGAAAAAATTACAGTTACCGGGTCTCGTATTGCAAAGACTGAACTGTCTTCTCCAACTCCAGTCCTAGTTTTAGGCCAAGCTGAGATTGCTCGTTTTGGTACACCAGATTTAGGTAGTGTACTTGCAGAACTTCCAGCTATCGGTGCGACAAACACAATTTCTGGTAACGCAGGTAGCAACGCAGCAGCAGGTTCAAGTTCTGCTGACTTACGTCGTCTAGGTGCAAAGCGTACGCTAGTACTAGTAGACGGTAAGCGTCACGTTGCTGGTTCTCCAGGTTCTTCAACGGTTGACTTATCAACTATCCCATCTGTTCTTATCGAGCGTATCGAAATCATCACTGGTGGTGCATCAGCGATTTATGGTTCTGACGCGGTAACAGGTGTAATCAACGTAATCCTTAAAAAAGACTACGAAGGTTTAGAGCTAAACGTAACTGCTTCAGATTCAACTGAAGGCGTTGCTGCTAAAAACCACACATTCAGCATTGTAGGCGGTACTTCAAGCGACCGTGGTAACGTTACTTTCTTCGCAGGCATCGAGCGTATCGAAGAAACAATGTCTGAAGACATTCGCCAACTTAAAAACTGGGGCACAATCTTAAACCCGGAAGACGGTGGTGAAGACGACGGTATTGCTGACCGTTTACGTGTTCCTTACGTTGGTTCTGAAATGATCAACCGTTTTGGTGTAATCAACCCATTCGGTGGCGACCGTTTCACTTTTGACGAATCTGGTAACGTAATTGAGCAGTGTGAACGTACTGGTACTAACAGCTTCGCATTTGGTGAATTACCGGCAGATTGTAAGACTGGTTTCTTCACTGAAGACTACGAAAACATTTACCCTGCGGTAAAACGTTTTTACGTTGGTTCTACAATGAACTACGAACTAACTGATCAAGTTAGCTTCACTGCAGACTTCAAATACAACTCTTCTGAGATTCAACAGCAATTCCAGCCAAGCTTCCGCTT
>NZ_CEYNSH010000051.1:12425-19359 GCF_982872775.1 Psychrosphaera sp.
AAAGACTGGGTTTCTGCAGACGTAACTCGTTCAGATGCGATCACTCAAGAAGTATTTGGTGGTGCAATCTCAACAGACACTGCTGAGTTCTTAAACCTTCAAGGTGGTCCAATTGGTATCGCTGCTGGTTTTGAATACCGTGAAGAAACGTACACAACTATCACTGACGAGTTAACTAAGTCTGGTGCACTTCTTGGTGCAGCGACTCCTGATGAGTTCGGTGAGTACGACGTATCTGAAAGCTTCGTTGAAATCAGTGTACCTCTACTTGCAGACGTTGACTTTGCTCACGAATTAACGCTTGATGCAGCATACCGTACAGCTGACTATTCACACGCTGGTTCTGCTGACGCGTGGAAAGTTGGTGTTATGTATGCACCAATCGAAGACTTCCGAGTTCGTGCAACGTTAGGTGAAGCGGTACGTGCGCCAAACCTAAGTGAAGCATTCAGCCCACTTTCTCCAGGTTTTGGCCGTGTATCTGATCCATGTGACGCAGATAACATCAACGAAGACCCGGATCGTGAAGGCAACTGTCGTGCCCTTGGTATTCCAGAAGGTTTCGAAGCAAACGATAACGTATCTGTAGATACATTATCTGGTGGTAACCCAGACCTATTCGCTGAAACATCAACGTCTAGAACTGTTGGTATCGTATGGACTCCAGAATTCATTGAGAACTTCACAGTTACAATGGATTACTATGACATTGAAATCGAAGATGCGATCATTTCTGTTGCAGTTCAAGACATTGCTGATAACTGTGTTGACGCGACTGGTGGTCCAGACGAGTTATACTGTAACGCAATTGACCGTGACCCAACGACTAAAGACATCGACTTAGTTCGTTCAGGTTTCTTAAACGCTTCTGCTTACAACGTACGTGGTGTTGAATCTGAAGTTAACTACTCTACTTCTTTAGAAGACTTCGAACTACCTGGTGAAGTTTCTGTTAAGTTATTCGTTTCAAAACTTATGGAACTTGAGCGTTTTGAATTCCAAGACCGTCCAGACGAAATCAACGTTGAAGAAGGTGAAACAGGTGACCCTGATTTACAAATCCGTTTAACTACTAACTATCGTTTAGATGACTTACTAGTTAACTGGACAATGCGTTCACTTAACCGCGTTGTAACGTATGACGTGTCTCCAGGTGGTGGTTCTCCAGAAGATACATACCCGTACTGGATTCCTTCAATCGTTACACACGACTTCTCAGCAAACTACTACATCAACGACAGCGTTCGTGTAGACTTCGGTATTCGTAATGCGTTTGATAAGTTACCTCCGGGTTACACTATCAACCCAATTTACGACATCGTTGGTCGTCGTATCTTCACAGGTCTTAACGTTAAATTCTAATTTAGCCTTATCCTGATAAAAAGGTCGCCTTGTGCGACCTTTTTTTATGCCTCATTGTTCGTTGTTAGTAACGTATAGACTAATAGCTAGTTAACCAGCCTCATCTTCTTTTAAACGTCATCACTTTGTTAAGTCCATTCAAATTAAACATAAAAAAAGGCCGCCAATGGCGACCTTATTATTTCTTGTAGCTTGTTAGCTAAACATTAAGCGATTGGTTTAGCTTAATTTTGCTAATGCGTCGTTTAATGTTGAGCTTGGACGCATCGCTGCAAAGCCTTTCTCATCAGATGGACGGTAGTAACCACCGATGTCCATTGGTGTGCCTTGAGCGCTGTTAAGCTCGTTCACAATAACTTCTTCATTAGCTGTCATTACTTCAGCAACCTCAGCAAACTGACCTTTAAGTTCAGCGTCATCGTTCTGAGCCGCTAATTCTTGTGCCCAGTACATCGCTAAGTAGAAGTGAGAACCGCGGTTATCCAGTTCGTTTACACGACGTGAAGGCGACTTATTGTTATCTAGGAACTTAGCGGTTGCTTTATCAAGAGTAACTGATAAAACACGTGCTTTTTCGTTACCTGCAGTGTTCGCTAGGTGCTCATAAGAAGCCGCTAACGCTAAGAACTCACCTAGTGAATCCCAACGTAAGTGGTTTTCTTTTTCGAACTGCTGAACGTGCTTAGGCGCTGAACCACCTGCACCAGTTTCGAATAAGCCACCACCGTTCATTAGAGGAACGATAGATAACATCTTCGCTGATGTACCAAGCTCTAAGATTGGGAATAAGTCAGTTAGGTAGTCACGTAATACGTTACCAGTAACAGAAATTGTGTCTTCGCCACGCTTCATACGCTCAAGTGAGAAACGAGTCGCTTCTACTGGCGCAAGGATACGTAGGTCTAAACCGTCTGTATCGTGGTCTTTAAGATACTCGTTTACTTTCTTGATTAACTCAGCGTCGTGTGCACGAGCTTCGTTTAACCAGAATACCGCTGGCATGCCAGATAGACGAGAACGGTTAACCGCTAGTTTAACCCAGTCACGGATTGGTGCGTCTTTAACTTGACACATACGGTAGATGTCACCCGCTTCAACAGTGTGTTCGAAAACAACATTGCCATCTTGGTCTGTTACTTTAACAGTACCGTTTGCTGGGATTTCAAATGTCTTGTCGTGAGAACCGTACTCTTCCGCTTTTTGAGCCATAAGACCAACGTTAGGAACTGTACCCATAGTTGCTGGATCAAATGCGCCATTTTCTTTACAGAAAGAAATCGTCTCTTGGTATACACCCGCATAACAACGGTCAGGAATAACCGCTTTCATGTCTTGTTGCTTGCCTTCTGCATTCCACATTTGACCAGAAGTACGGATAGCCGCTGGCATTGAAGCATCGATGATTACGTCTGAAGGAACGTGTAAGTTTGTAATACCACGGTCAGAGTCAACCATTGCGATATCAGGTGCAGTTTCATAAACCGCCATGATGTCCGCTTTGATTTCTTCTTGCTTAGCAGCGTCTAACTTTTCGATTTTTGCGTAAACATCGCCAAGACCGTTACGTACGTCAACACCGATTTCTTCAAATGTTGCAGCGTGCTTGGTAAATACGTCTTTGTAGAAAGCTTTAACAATGTGACCGAAGATGATTGGGTCAGAAACTTTCATCATTGTTGCTTTTAAGTGAGCTGAGAACAATACGCCCTGCTCTTTAGCGTCAGCAATTTCTTTCGCTAAGAACTTTTGAAGTTCTGCAACGCTCATAAATGTCGCGTCAACAATCTCACCCGCAAGTACAGGAACAGATTCTTTTAATACTTTTGAAGAGCCGTCAGCGCCTACAAATTCAATTTTCAGGCTACCGTCTTTAGCGATAGTCGTTGATTTTTCGCTTGCGAAGAAATCACCTTGCTCCATGTGAGCAACGTGAGACTTAGAATCTTTTTTCCACTCACCCATTGAGTGAGGGTTTTTCTTTGCATATTGCTTAACAGCACCTGGTGCACGACGGTCAGAGTTACCTTCACGTAATACTGGGTTAACTGCTGAACCTAATACTTTTGCATAAGCCGCTTTAATTGCCGCTTCTTCATCGTTAGCTGGTTCTTCTGGGAATTCAGGAAGTACTACACCCTGTGCTTGTAATTCTTTGATTGCTGCTTTTAACTGAGGGATTGAAGCAGAGATATTAGGAAGCTTGATAATGTTCGCTTCAGGTGTTTTGGCTAACTGGCCTAAGTAAGCTAGGTCATCAGAAACGCGTTGGTCTTCAGGCAAGAAGTCATTTAGGTTTGCAATGATACGTGCCGCTAGTGAAATATCACGAGTTTCAACGTCGATGCCAGCTGTTTTACTGAACGCTTCAACGATTGGTAAAAATGAATAGGTCGCCAGAGCCGGCGCTTCATCTGTTTTAGTGTAGATGATTTTAGATGTCATTTAGATTCCCTACATTTGCAGTGAGTTGTTCGTCGCTAAAGTATAGCGGACGATTATCTGAATATAAGTCTGAATTTTGGGTGTGCATACTATAAAATACCAGCCCTTTTTGAAAGTCCTTTGTATATAATAGCGTTATGAAAACTGTAAAAAATAATACCCACAGACCGAAATCGGCAAGCAAGCCATCAAAAAAGCCTCATAGACGAAGAAATAACGCCTCTGGCGGGGTTTCTAGAACAAAGGGACCTACAAAGGTAGTCTTAGTCAATAAGCCATTTGACGTATTGACTCAATTCACCGATCAAGAAGGACGTAAAACCCTTAAAGACTATGTACCGATAGAAGGTGTATACCCAGCGGGACGCTTAGACAGAGATAGTGAAGGGTTAGTTGTACTGACCAATGACGGTAAATTACAAAACAAAATATCCAGTCCAAAACACAAAACCTCCAAGTGCTATTGGGTTCAGGTAGAAGGCGAAGTGAGTGAACAGGGGTTAAAAGCGCTAGAAGAAGGGGTTGAGTTAAAAGATGGCATGACGCAACCAGCAAAAGTAAAAATCATTGAAGAGCCAGCGATCTTGTGGCCAAGAGTTCCACCAATTCGTGAACGACAAAACATTCCAACGACCTGGTTAGAAATGACTATTTCAGAGGGCCGAAATCGTCAAGTTCGCAGAATGACTGCTCATATAGGCAACCCGACGCTACGTTTAATACGTTATCGCGTGGGAAGTTGGACCCTTGATGGCATCTCTTTAGGTGAATATAAGTTACTCGAAACAAAATAATGTAAATTACATATCAAGCCGTACTCAACAGCAGATTGTTATGGTAGAATCCGCGCAATTTTTAATAGCCTAGGTGAATTGCTTCGAATATGTCAGAAATTAAATCTGAAACAGTATCAGACAACGCAACTAAAAAAGTCATTATCGGCATGTCCGGTGGTGTCGATTCTTCTGTATCTGCTTACCTGCTAAAACAGCAAGGTTATCAAGTAGAAGGTTTGTTCATGAAAAACTGGGAAGAAGATGACGATGATGAATATTGCGCTGCAGCTGAAGATTTAAAAGATGCTCAAGCAGTTTGTGACAAACTAGGTATCGAGTTACACACAGTCAATTTTGCAGCCGAGTATTGGGACAATGTTTTTGAGCATTTCCTTGCTGAATACAAAGCGGGTCGCACACCTAACCCAGACATCATGTGTAACAAAGAAATCAAGTTTAAGGCGTTTTTGCAATTTTCTGCTGAAATTCTTGGTGCTGATTACATCGCAACTGGTCACTATGTTCGCCGCACCAAAGGTGACCAACCACAAATGTTACGTGGTTTAGATAACAACAAAGATCAGTCTTACTTCTTGTATGCCATCGGTGAAAAGCAAATTGCTCAAACCCTATTCCCTGTCGGTGAATTAGAAAAGCCAGAAGTACGTCGCATTGCGGAAGAACAAGGCTTAGTGACCGCCGACAAAAAAGACTCAACGGGTATTTGTTTTATCGGTGAGCGCAAATTCAAGGACTTTCTACAGAAGTTCTTACCAGCTCAACCAGGTAACATTGAAACACCAGAGGGCAAAGTTATCGGTGAGCACGAAGGTTTGATGTATCACACCTTAGGTCAGCGCAAAGGTTTATTAATTGGCGGTTTAAAAGAGTTCAACGACCAACCATGGTTCGTGGTTGATAAAGACGTCGAGCGCAACGTATTAATTGTAGGTCAGGGCAAAAATCACCCTCTTCTATTCTCAAACGGATTGGTTGCAAAACAATTAAATTGGATTGATGGTAAAGGCCCACAGGGTCCAAGTCGCTTGACTGTTAAAACAAGATACCGTCAGGAAGACATTCCTTGTTCAGTCGTTCCAGACCAAGAAAATGGTACCATTCGCGTATTATTTGACGAGCCTCAACGTGCTGTAACACCAGGACAATCTGCAGTGTTTTACGACGGAGATGTATGTCTAGGTGGCGGTATCATTGAACAGTACATTCGCTAATCAATGTGTAATTGGACGATAAACTAATTCTTATGGGTCAAGAACAGCGAAATCAAACCATTGCAATGGCAGCCATTTGTCAGGCTGCCCTAATGATTCAACAAGCCGCCAAAGGTCAGTCTATTAACTACGAAACACTTGAGGCTTTGCTTGCTGGGGTAATGAATACAAACCCAAATTCACCAGAAGATGTATACCCTAGCCCTCACCTTTTAGAAGCTGGTAGTGCAATGCTTGTCCATCAACTTAGCGGGCAAGCCTCATCAAAAGACGTCGAAGTTACACGCTATTTAGCTGGTATTATGTCACTTTCCAAGAAGGTGATGAAAAGCCAGGGGGCAGGCTCTGAACTAACTAGCGCCATCGAAAATATTGAACGTCGTCTTGAACACTTTGAACTTACTTCGCCAACCGTCATAGAAAACTTTGCCGATGCTTACAGCAAAATCATTAGTCCTATTGGTCAAAAGATCAAAGTCATCGGTACGCCAGCTATATTGAAACAGCCAAGTGTGCAAAGTTTGGTTCGAGCACTGTTATTAGCAGGAATCCGCGCTGCAGTATTATGGCGTCAAACCGGCGGTCAGCGCAGACAATTTATTTTTAGCCGAAATGCAATCTTAAAGAATGCGATTTCATTAAACAAAGAATTATCAATCATCAGTTAAGAGGTCATCATGCAACTCTCTGCACTTACAGCAATATCACCAGTAGACGGTCGCTACGGAAGCAAAGCGAGTGAACTTCGCTCTATCTTTAGCGAATTTGGATTAATCAAATACCGTGTTGTTGTTGAAGTTCGTTGGTTACAAAAGCTCGCTCAAACAGCAGCAATTAAAGAAGTTCCTGAGTTTTCTGCACAAGCAAATGCCCTCTTAAATGAAATCGTTGACAACTTCTCTGAAGAAGATGCACAGCGAATCAAAGACATCGAGCGCACAACTAACCACGATGTTAAAGCGGTTGAGTACTTCTTAAAAGAAAAAGTATCTTCAAACGAAGAGTTAACAGCGGTAAATGAGTTCATCCACTTTGCATGTACTTCTGAAGACATCAACAATTTATCTCACGGCTTAATGTTAACAGCCGCACGTGACGAAGTTGTTTTACCTTACTGTGACA
>NZ_CEYNSH010000052.1:0-19203 GCF_982872775.1 Psychrosphaera sp.
AAAGACAACTTCTACAACCCATTCGGTAAAGACGTAGTTCGTTCACGTCGTCGTATGTTAGAAGGCGGTCGTTCATTCGAACAAGACATTACTCGTTTCCAACAAGTAATCGGTATCGAAGGTGACATCGGTGAATACTACTATGACGTTAACTATAACTACGGTTATAGCCAAACTGTTGGAAACACATTTGGTCAGCTATACGGTCCAAACCTTTCTAAAGCATTAGGCCCATCTTTCAAAGATGACAACGGTAACATCGTTTGTGGTACTACTGACGCGCCAATCCCAGGCTGTGTGTCAATGAACGTATTTGGTGGCCCAGGTTCAGTTACACAAGAAATGTTAAACTACGTTTCTGCACCTCTAGTAGATGCAGGTAACTACACATTACAAACACTAAATGGTTTCATCGGTGGTGACGTTGTTGATTTACCAGCTGGTGTTGTAACTGGTGGTGTAGGTTTTGAATACCGTAAAGAACAGCTTGAGTCACAAGTTGACTCTGGTAAGTTCATGGATGCGGTAACAGGTAACACTGGCCGTACAACTGGTGGTGAATTCGACGTTACTTCATTCTTTGCTGAATTCAACGTTCCGTTAATTGAAGACGCACCATTTGTTGAATCAATGAACATGCCAATCGGCGTTCGTTACGATGATCACAGCGTATTTGGTGGTGCAGAAACTTACCAAGTTGGTTTAGAATGGAACACAGGTGCTGACCTAATGATCCGTGCTAACATTGGTACATCTTTCCGTGCACCGACTGTTGGTAACTTGTTCTCACCAGCATCAGATTCATTCCCATCAGCAACGGATCCATGTACTGCATCTAACTGGTCTGCATTGACTGCGGAACAAAAAGGTTTCTGTACTGCAGATGGCGTAAAAGCTGGCGGTACTAACAACACTGACTCACAGCAGTTAGCACGTGTTGGTGGTAACCCAGATCTACAGCCAGAAGAAGGCGATACGTACACTGTTGGTTTTGCATGGTCTCCTGAGTTTGTTGAAGGTCTAGGCCTAACATTAGACTACTGGTCAATCGAAGTTGATGGCGTTATCGATTCAATCGGTGCAGCTGATTCACTTAAAGGTTGTTACTTAGGTGGTGTTGAAGCTCTATGTGCTAACGTAAACCGTGACGCACAAGGTGAAATTACATTCGTTCAATCAACTGTAACTAACCTTAGCCGCATGACTGCTAAAGGTATTGACTTTGAAGCGAGCTACAACACTGAGATTGGCGAAGGTGACTTATCTGCAATCTTCTCAATGACTCACTTCTTAGAAAGAGAAAACCAAGTATACAATGCTGAAACTTTCACTTTCGAAATGGAAGACCTAGTTGGTCAGTTCTCAGAAGGTTCTGATACAAGCTACCCAGAAAACAAGTTCAACCTAAGCGTTACTTATAAGCTTGATGAAGTTTCTGTTAACTACACAACAAACTACATCGGTGAACAGAAGTACCAAGAACTTCTATACTGGGGTACTACAGAAGGTCACGAGTACACAGTAGATTCATTCATGTATCACGATATCTCTGCTTCTTATAGCTTTGACTTCGGTACAAAAGTTTCTGTTGGTGTAACTAACCTTACTGACGAACAGCCTCCGTACATCGAGCCGGCGTTCAACGGTAACACTGACGAAAGTAACTACCGTCTATTCGGTACTAGCTGGTTCGCTCGTTTAACTCATAAGTTCTAATCGAGACCAGTTTAAATAAGATTTTCTTATTTACCTCAAAAAGCCCGGCAATTGCCGGGCTTTTTATTAACGCTAAAAGTTAAGTTTTTAACTAGAATAATTTTTCTTTTTACGTTTAATAACAATTCTTTACATTCTGAACTTCATTTTTGCGGAAAATCCTATTCTAAGGATTTGGGCTTTAGATCGCTTTTCTTCTAATAATTTTCTCGTTTCCAAAATTGCAACAATTGAACGTTAGTCCTGTTTCTGTATGTTTTTATTAACTATTTTCCTACTAATGTCTCAACTTAATTCTGTATGAATTTTGTTCGTTTATGGTGCTTTTTCCTAATTGATTGCCAAATTTGGCTTCTGTTGACCTAAGTAAAAATGTGCGATTAACATCAAGAGGTCGATTTGGGCCTGGAAGTTAAGTGCCTTAGACAATTGATAAAAATCAATAAAAGACTGCCATATAAAATGGCAGTACAGGGAGAAATCATGAAATATTTTAAAAGTAGTGTTGCAGCGCTAGCCGTTGCGACTACGTTAGGGGCAGCAATGCCTGCGCTAGCAAACAATACCGACGGTTACATAGGTGGTTCGACAGTCACTGCCAATGGCCAGGATTTGTCTGGTGTTTCTGTTACCATCAAAAACTTAGGTACAGGCCTTACTCGTACCGTTGTTTCAGACACAGACGGTAACTTTCGTTTCCCGCTTCTACCACCAGGTAAGTATTCAGTTGTGGCAAGTAAGGATGGTTTTGATGTTGCCCGAAATGAAATGGTTAATGTGTCTATCGGCGGTCGAACAAATGTAGATTTGGCATTACAACAAACCGGGCTTGAGGTTATCCAGGTTCGTGGTAGTACCATTTCTATGATCGATACAACCTCATCTGAAGCTTCACTTGTTGTCGATCAAGAATTAATTGAGCGAATTCCTGTACCTCGTAATGTCACTGGTATTGCTTTATTAGCACCTGGTACAACCAAAGGTAGTGAAGCTTTTGGTGACCTAGCTTCATTTGGCGGCTCGTCCGTTGCAGAAAATGCGTATTACCTCAATGGCCTAAACATTACTAATTTCCGTAATGGTTTAGGTGGTTCTAATGTTCCTTTTGAATTTTATGATACGTTTGAGGTTAAAACTGGCGGTTACTCAGCAGAGTTTGGTCGTTCTACCGGTGGTGTAGTAAACGCAACAACAAAAGCTGGTACTAACGAGTTTAAAGCTGGTGTCAATATGTATTGGGAGCCAGACGCACTACGTGAACATCATGACGATGTTATTCGTGAAGATGGTTCTATTTATGATGTACTGCATGGTGATAGTTCTGATGAATTCAATGTCAATGTCTATGCAAGTGGCGCATTGATTAAAGACAAGTTGTTCTATTTCGTCCTTCTTAACCCAAGCATGACAGACAATGAACGCGCCGGTCAAAGTACCTTTAATGAAGATTCAGTTGATTCTACATTCTGGGGCACCAAAATTGATTATTATGTTACGGACGATCATTTAGTAGAGTTAACGGCTTTCTCGGATGAGCGTACTACCGAACGAATGCAATATAACTACGATGCAGACACACGCACACGCTTAGGCGACCGTGGTAAGGCTGAGTATAAACGCGGTGGTAACAACTTGTCATTGAAATACACGGGTATCATTACGGATGATTTTACCGTTTCAGCTCTATACGGCATTAATAAATATGACCGTACTAGTGTACCTGCATCGTCAACAGAACCTTTCTTAATTACCGATCTTGATACAGGTGAAAACTTAGGCTCTTGGGTTGTAGGTTCACCGAATCGCGCGGATGACCAACGTACCGTTTTCCGTATTGATGCAGACTATTATTTGGGTGACCACACCATTCGTTTTGGTATTGACCGAGAAGAACTGGAAGCGAATGAAGCGTCGGGCTATTCAGGTGGAAACTGGTTCCGTTATCAAGAAGATCGTGAAGTGGTTCGTGTTCGAGTGTACGAAAATGCAGGTAGCTTTAAGACAGAAAGCAACGCTTTCTACATCCAAGATACGTGGACAGTTAACGACAATTTAACCCTTAACGTAGGCTTGCGTAATGAGTCGTTTGAGAACTTTAATGTTGAAGGCGATGCGTTTGTTGAAATTGACAACCAGTGGGCTCCTCGTTTAGGCGCCGCGTATGATGTTAATGCCGATGGCACTTCGAAAGTATACGCCAACTTTGGTCGTTACTTCTTGCCTATTGCAACAAATACTAATTTACGTATGGCCGGTGCAGAATTCTTCACTCAACAATACTGTGACGTTGTCTCTATTGATGATAATGACGTACCAACGACAGAAAACTGTGGTTCAATTCGCTACTACGCCGATGGTGAAGTAGCCAATACCGGTCAAACCGTCAACAAAGACATCGAGCCTATGTACCAAGACGAATTCATCTTAGGTTACCAGTTCGAAGTCAATGATGATTGGTCTGCTGGTATTCAAGCGACTTATCGTACCCTTGGCTCATCAATTGAAGATATCGCAATTGACTACGGTTTTGATGTCTCTCTAGGTGGTGACGGCACTGGTTCAGTTTGTACTGAATGTTCTGGCTTCCACTATTATGTATTAACAAACCCTGGTACATCTGACGTTACAATCGACACTGATCCAGATGGAGACGGTCCACTACCATTCGGTGAGTACACAATACCAAACGCAGACATGGGGTACCCTGAAGCAGAACGTGATTACACAGCAATCGAACTATCTGCTGAGCGTGCATGGGATGATGTTTGGAGTATGAGCATTAACTATGTTTGGTCTAAGAGTGAAGGTAACAACGAAGGTTTCGTTCGTTCAGACAATGGTCAGGATGATGCTGGTATTACTACTAACTTTGACCAACCTGGATTGACCGATGGTGCTTATGGTTACTTGCCAAATGACCGTCGTCATTCACTCAAATTGTTCGCAGCGTATGCGGTTAATGACAAACTACGTTTCGGCACAAACTTTATCTGGCAAAGTGGCGCACCTAAGAGTGCATTTGGTTTCCATCCGACAGATGTATTCGCTTCTTACTATGAAGCTGAATCGTTTGCGAAAGATGGCAAAATTGTACCTCGTGGTAGCTTAGGCAATTTATCGAATACGTGGAATGTTGATTTAAGTGCAACTTACGATTTAGACATTTCTGATTTAGATGTCACGTTACGCGCTGATATCTTCAATGTATTCAATAACGATGAAGTAACTATGATCAACCAAGTGGCTGAACAATACGGCGGTACGGGTGACCAAGGCCAATACCTAGGTGTTCCTTTCCGTGATTTCGGTCAAATTGATGGTCGACAAGAAGCTCGTTCAGTTCGTCTTTCTGCATCAATCCGTTTCTAATAAGAATGGTACCTTTGCAAAAAGTCTATTGACTTTATGAGACTGAAAGCCAACCATCAGGTTGGCTTTTTTATTCGATTTAATAGGGAGTTACAATGAATTCAGCCCACTATGAATTGGCAAATAGTCTGCTCATTGATGTTGAAAAAGGAAGGAGAAGCGAGCTAACGGCTAAAATCAACCAATTGCTTAAGGAAAATGCAGAGTTGGGGAGCTTATGGGGCGGCGTAGCTAAATTAGCAATGACCATTGGCGATGATGCGTCAGCGGCAAAAACAGCGCTTCGCTACTTTAACGCCAATAAACATAAAGGTGAATCGGTACTACTGCAAACACTGAGCGTACTCGGTGAAACAGGGAGATTGTCTATCGCTAAAGAGCTTACTGAATCTATTTCAACTCAAACAAATAGTGCTCAACTGGCACATTTTTGTGGCGTAATTGCAAGCCAACTTGGTGAGTTTAAGTTAGCCAAACAGTACTTTAACCGGGTCTTAACGTTAAGCGCTGTATCTACACCCACGATGTTAAGCCTTATGGCAATAGCGAGCCCTGAAGAAGCAAAAGAGTTACTGGTTAAATTTCAGGCCATGCAGCAAGAGGTGCAAGAACAGTCACCGATATTTCAAATTCAGTATTTTTACGCCCTTTCAAAAGGTTATGAACTTATTAATGATGAAGAAAACGCGTTTGAATTTGCAAAAAAGGCCGCTGAGTTAGGTAAAGAAAAGATTAGAAACCAGTCTTATGAAATCGGTGAAGAATTTCAACTAACACGTTTAATCAGCGAGTTTTTCAACGAGGATTTTGTCGCCAAATACACCGTTGATATTGAAGATGAAGATACAGAACCTAATCCGATTTTTATTTTAGGCTTACCGCGAAGTGGTACGACCCTATTATCCCAAATACTAACCCAAAGTGAGAAGGTTATTGGTGGTAAAGAGTTCAATTATTGTCGCCGAAGTCTTTTGCCGCTGTCGCTAAAACAAATTATACACTCCGTGAATGACAGCAAAGACCCGAATGTTATTAAAGCCATCGTCCAACACTTCAGATCAGAATATTTGTATCGACTTCGTTCGAATCAAGGCGAAGGGGAGTATTTTGTTGATAAGTCCCTAGACTTAACACGCTATACGGGCCTGTTAGCTGCAGCATTTCCAAAGGCCAAGTTCATACACATCAGCAGAACACAAAGAGATGTTGCTTGGTCGTGCTATAAACACTTCTTTAATAAAGGAGTACCTTGGAGCTATGACCTTGCTGAAACCAAGCATTTTTTTGATGATTTTGATATGCAAATTAAGCATTGCCAGACTATTCTTTCTAACAGACTTTACGATGTGCAATATGAGTTATTGGTAAAAGAGCCAATAAAAGTTATGTCTAACTTATCAAGATTTATTGGAACTTCTTTTTCCGATATTGAGTCAAAGCTTTCAAGTGACGAAAACGGATTTGTGCCTGCTCCAGGTGCTAGCGTAGCGACAAATAGTTTGTTTCAAGTAAGACAACCACTTAGTAGTCGCTTTGTTGGTTCGAGCAAGCCTTATGAACGTCACTTTAACCTGTTCTCTTGTGAATAGAGCGGCAAAAGTTTAGTAAATTAGCGCATTGGTAAAACAAATAGATTACAAAGAGAGTGGGTAAGAAACAAACATTACTAAAATGTGGTTAATAACTAGTCAGAAAAGGCCCTTTAATAGTAGGTCCAAGTTATTGATCATTGACATTAGTGGTGATGTTTGGGAGACTCGGCGGTGATTATTCGTGAAAATTATATGCACGAATAGAGAGTATTTACTCAATTTTAGAATTTTAAACACATACATTGGTTGGGAACTATGTCAAAGATGAAACTAAGTCTAGTGGCTTCTGCTCTAGTAGGAGCGGTGACATTTGCCGGTTCTGCACTCGCTGCAGATCCATTGGAGCAATTGCAAGCAGCTGAGATCAAAATTAATAAAGCATCAGCTAAATCGCAAACAAAAATCAACAGAATTCAAGAACAAACAACGGAAATGGCACTTGAGTACCGCGACGTTGTTGACACAACTGAAATCAACAAAGTTTATAACGACCATGTTGCTAAATTAGTGGCTGCGCAAAACGCAGAAATCGCTTCTTTAGAAGGTCAAATTGCTGAGATCGAAAATACTAAGCGTAACATCGTTCCGCTTATGTACCGCATGATCGATATGTTAGAGCAATTTGTTGCTGCTGATATTCCAATCAAGCTAGAAAGACGTACAGCTCGTGTTGAGAAATTACGTGAAGTTATGGTTAACCCTAACGTAAGTACTTCTGAGAAGTACCGTCAGGTATTAGAAGCGTACGAAATCGAAAAAGATTACGGTACAGCGATGGAAGCGTGGGAAGCGACTGAAACTTTCGACGGTCAAGAAATCACTGCTGACTTTGTACACGTTGGTCGTATTGCGCTAATCGCACAATCAAAAGACCTTAAGAATGCATGGGTGTGGAACAACACAACTCGCAGCTGGCAAAAAGTAGGTGATGAGTACCTTAAAGACATCACTTTAACGATTCGTATGGCGCGTAAGCAAGCTCCATATGAGTTAATCAAATTACCAATTTTCGCTGCGGAGTAATTACACATGAAAAAGATTCTTAATTCATTGGTATTAGCCGCTGCCGTTGCTTCAGTTGGCTTTACTGCAACTGTTAACGCTGAAGGCAAACTTGACCAGCTTCTTGAGCAAGTTAAAAAAGACCGTCTTTCTGAAGGCGCGTTAAACAAAAAGCGTGAACAAGAGTTCCAATCTGCTAAAGCAGATAAACAAGCGCTTCTAAATAAAGCTAAAAAAGAACTAGCTAATGAAAAAGCACGTGGCGAGCGTCTTCAAAAAGAATACGCACAAAACGAAAAAACATTAGCTATCCGTGCTCAAGAGCTTCAAAACGCTCAAGGTACACTTGGTGAAATGTTCGGTGTTGTACGTCGTGCAGCAAGTAACACTATCGGTTCTATCTCTGCTTCAATCATCTCTGCACAATACCCTGGTCGTGCTGAGCTATTAACTGAATTAGCAGAAGCTCGTGAACTTCCAACAACTCGTGAATTAGAAGAGTTATGGATTGCTTTACAAACTGAAATGACTGAATCAGCTAAAGTTGTTAAGTTCCAGAAGGAGGTTGCTGCAACTGGTGGTGGTTCTACAACTGAAAACATCACACGTGTTGGTGCATTCAACCTAGTTACTGATAGCGGCAGCTACGTTATCTACAACTCAGACGTTCAAGTTGTTCAAGCTCTTGGTAAAGAAGCTGAAGCTCACTACCGTGCATCTGCAGAAGAGCTAGCTAACGCTTCTTCAAACGAACTTGTTCCTTTCTACGTTGACCCTTCTCGTGGCGGTATCTTGCGTCTTAACACGCAAAAAGCGACGCTTGAAGACCGTTATCACCAAGGTGGTACTCCAGGTTACGTAATCACTGTTGTTCTAGCATTTGGTTTATTACTAGCTCTGCGTAGCTTAGCGATTACTATGTCTGAAAGCTCAAAGATCAAGTCACAGCTTAAAAACCCAGATAACGTATCTGAGAACAACGCTCTTGGTCGTATCCTTACGGTTTACCGTGACAATAAAGACACTGACGTTGAGAACTTAGAACTTAAGTTAGACGAAGCTATCTTACGTGAAACGCCACGTATCGAAAGCGGCATCAACACAATCAAGATTCTTGCTGCAGTAGCACCTCTACTAGGTCTACTAGGTACAGTTATCGGTATGATCGAAACGTTCCAGCAAATCACATTGTTCGGTACAGGTGACCCGAAACTAATGGCTGGTTCAATCTCAATGGCATTGGTAACAACAGCAATGGGTATCATCGCTGCACTACCACTAATTTTCACTCATAGCATCGTAGCAGCACGCGCTAAGTCAATCATTCACATCCTTGACGAGCAAAGTGCAGGTATCATTGCAGCGCATGCTGAGAAGGAGAAAGCGTAATGATGATTTACCTGATGGGCCTATGGGAATCCGTCAGGGATTTTATCGGCACGGGCGGCTTTGTATTGTACTTTGTCGCCGCAGCTCTTCTTGTTATGTGGGCGTTAATGATTGAGCGTTGGTGGTTTTTAACCGCTGAGTTCCCAAAAATTAGTAAAGGTATTATTGCTAAGTGGGACGCTCGAGCTGACACTACATCTTGGAGTGCGCATAGAATCCGTGACGCTTGGGTTTCCGAAGCATCCGAACTTTTAAATGCAAGAATGTTAATTATTAAAACTCTTGTTGCTATGTGTCCGTTAATCGGCCTACTAGGTACGGTAACCGGCATGATTACAGTATTCGATACTATGGCAACACAAGGTACTGGTAACCCACGTTTGATGGCATCTGGTATCTCAATGGCAACAATTCCGACAATGGCGGGTATGGTTGCAGCCTTATCTGGAATCTTTTTCAGCTCAAGGCTTGAGACAAGAGTTAAAGTGGCAAAAGAGAAGCTAGTAGATAGCTTGCCACATCATTAGGAGATTGAACTATGGCACGTAAACAACGTTTTCGTGATGACGAAGATGCAGCAATTGACATGACTCCGATGCTAGACATCGTATTCATCATGCTTATCTTCTTTATTGTTACGACTTCATTCGTGAAAGAGGCAGGTATCGATGTATTAAAGCCAAAGGCTTCAAATGCAACGAACAAGCCTTCAGCTAACATCTTTATTGCAATCAAGCCAAATGGCGATGTACACATGGACCGTCGTCAAGTTGACATCGAACGTGTTGCAGCGAACATCGAGCGTATGATTGCAGAGCAACCTACTGATACAGTTATTATCCAAGCGGATAAAGACGCTAAGCACGGCGTTGTTGTTAAAGTAATGGATGCGATTAAGTCAGCGGGTATCGAAAAGATTTCTATCGCAGCGGAGAAAAAGTAGTATGTTGAGATTTATTGCATCAATCATCGTTGGTGTAGTAATCACATTCGGCTTGTTCGTATTTATGGCGGAACTTATTAACAGTGGTAGTAAGTCCCAAAATAATGCAGTTGAAAACATCATAGTCGAAATTAATACTACACCGCCGGAGAGTGAGACAAGGCAGCGTAACCGTGTTCCGCCGCCACCTCCACCTCCACCTAAGCAACCGCCTAAGCCGCAGCAGCCTGAGCCAGAACCTCAGATTGCAGATGCGGGTGGTGTATCTTTTAACATGCCTTCAGTTAATGTAGGCGGAGCCAACGCTGGTTTAAGCGGCCCAGGTGCGTTAGTACGTGACGGTGATGCAACACCAATCGTACGTATCGAACCTAAATTCCCGCCTAAAGCGGCTCGTGATGGTATCGAAGGTTGGGTTCAACTTAGCTTTGATATCAACACGATTGGTGGTGTTGAAAACGTACAAGTAATTAACTCAGAACCTCGCCGTGTTTTTGACCGCGAAGCGCGTAAAGCCCTTAAGCGTTGGAAATACAAGCCAAAGGTCGTTGACGGTAAGCCAGTTCGTCAAACTGGTCTACAAGTTCAATTAGACTTCAACTTAGACGGAGCATAAAAATGAAAACATCAACTATGTTGTCAGCTTTATTAACGTCATTGGTACTTATGTCTGCGCCTTTCGCTCACGCGAAGGTGCCGGCGGACAAGGTAGCAGAAGTTGAGAAGCGTAAAAAAGAACGCGGTGGCGAAGTTCTTGGTGCTCGCATCGGTAAGAAAGTGGGTAAAGCTTTTGAGCTATACTCAGAAGAAAAAATTACTGAAGCGCTAGCTCTATTATTAGAGTTAGAGCCAAAGAGTGACTTCGACAAAGCGTACGTCGAACGTTTTATTGGTAACATGTATGCAACACTTCAAAAGCCAAATGAAGCGCTTGAATACTTGGTTCGTGCTGAAAAGTTAGACCGCTTGCCTTTTAGAGATCACAGCGATGTCTTAAAACTGATTGCGGATTTAAACCTTCAGGAAAAGAACTACGATAGTGCGATTGAGTACTACCAAAAGTTCTTAGATTTCACGTTAGACAACAATGCGGACGTCTACTTCCGTATGTCTAACTCATACTATGAGTTAGGTAAATATAACAAAGCGATAGAGCACGCTCGTAAAGCAATTCAGTTTGCTGAAGAGCCTAAAGAAAACTACTACGTTTTGGTTATGGCGTCTTACTATGAAATGAAAGACAACGTGAACGCGACAAAAGCTACTGAAGACTTAGTTCGTAATTTCCCAGAAAACAAGAGATGGTGGCCACAACTGGGCAGCTTCTACTCGTTAACGGAAGATTATGAAAAAGGTCTAGCGACAATGTCAATTGCTTACAAAAATGGTTTCTTAGAAAAAGAAAACCACTTTAAGCAAACAGCTCAGTTATATGCGACTCAAGGTGTGCCGTTTAAAGCGGCGCAAATCCAAGAGAAGCACATGAAAGCCGGTGACATCAAACGTAACGAGCGTAACCTAAGCGCTTTAGCAAGCACATACCGCAATGCTAAAGAGTTTGATAAAGCTGCTAAGTACTATGGCGAAGCTGGTGATGTGAGCAAAGATCCTGACTACTATCGTCGTCAGGGTGATATGTTATTAGTTGCTGAAGACTTTAAAGCGGCAATCAAAGCGTATGAAAAAGCATTAGACGGTGGCATCAAGAAGAAAGGTACTGTTTACCTATCTATCGCAGATGCTAACTATCAGCTTCGTGACTTCAAAGAAGCTTACGTTGCGATTAACGAAGCCGTTAAAGACAAAAATACTGCCAAGTCAGCGAAAGCATGGGTTGGTTATATCAAAGACGCTGCAGAGCGTAATGGTGTGAAGCTTTAATAGCTTAGTAATTTGTTATATATAATAAAAACCGTCCATTTGGGCGGTTTTTTTATGTCATTTATTTGCTATCTGTATAGTGCATTAACTATAAATCATTGAATTAATAAAGAGCATTTAGTGAAGCTTAAAGTATTTTAGCTTATAGGCGTTTTTACCTTTTAACTCAGCCTCATCGGCTAGTTCTTCAGTCAAACGAAAGACTTCATCTGGTGCGATTTCGTTATTTGGCAACACATTTAAGGCACCAATTGATAAATCACTAGTATGTGGCATCGTAGACATTGCAATTTCTGCATCTTCCAAAATGCGTGTAATGATCGTTTCTGTTCCTTCCTCATCTAAGTTAAATACACCTATAGCAATTTCGTTACCCTGAAACCGGCAAACTAAATCAGTTGCTCTTTTGGTGCTGTTTTTAATAGCATCCGAGATCATTCGAAAGGCAAGTTTATCATCTTCTCGATTGGGATTTAGGTGTGGGTGAATAATAATGACTGACAATGCATCTCGCTCGCGCATCATCCTGTGCCATTCTCTTTGAAATACTTCGGCGAAGTAGTCTTCACTGTAAAGTCCAGTAAGACTATCGCGAAAAGACGTTTGTAATTGGTTAAATATCATGTGCAAGACCTCCAATCATGTAGTAAAAGTATAGTCTGGATTGACTAAATATCGATTCTTCCGTTGCAAGTTACTTTTGCGAAGAAATTTGATGGTTTTAGTGAGTCAAAAAACGGAAATTTAGGCTAATTTGAAATATTGTTGTATCGAATAGGGTCTATTAAACTGAACTATAAATCGCTTATACAATTTATTAATGATTAGAATGGAAGGTGGAACATGAATACTAATAAAAAAGCAACGGTAGCGGCGTTTGGATTGGCGGCATTGGCAACATCATCAATTGCATCGGCACAAACTATGGAGTATCAAGCAACTGCCTTGAGTCAAGGCTATCAAGTTAGCAGTATGGAAGGTAAGTGCGGCGAAGGAAAGTGTGGCGAACACAAAGCCAAAGATAAAGCTAAGAAGGTCAAAGAGGCTAAATGCGGCGAAGGTAAGTGTGGTGAGGGGAAATGCGGCGAAGGAAAATGCGCTGGCGCACACTCAAAAGCCAAAGCGAAAGAAATGGCTACCAAAGCTAAAGAAGGTAAATGTGGTGAAGGTAAGTGTGGCGGCGATCACATGAAAGATAAAATGAAAGCTAAGGCAAAAGACAAAGTTGCTAAGGCCAAAGAAGGTAAGTGTGGCGAAGGTAAATGTGGCGGCGATCACATGAAAGATAAAATGAAAGCCAAGGCCAAAGATAAAGTTGCTAAGGCCAAAGAAGGTAAGTGCGGCGAAGGTAAATGTGGCGGCGCTAAATAATCAAGTTACGTTAACTTTATTGTTCTAATGTGAATACAGCCAGTAATTCTGGCTGTTTTTATTTTAAGAAGGCCTTAATGGGGCATAATAATTAAGAATGGTGAGAGAGGAAGTATGTTAACCGGTGCAGGATTAGGTTATCGACGAGAAATGATTAGGCTAAATCAAGCGATTATCGATTCAGATATCGACTTCATAGAAGTGGCCCCAGAAAACTGGATGCCCATGAATAGTCAATATCAACGTAACCTCAAAGAGCTAAGTCAACAGGTCCCACTGTCTACTCACGGTCTCTCTTTATCTATTGGAAGTCCTGACCCATTGGATGAGTCCTTTGTTAAGCAAATCAAGCAGTTTTTAGATGACTTTAATGTTGTTCATTACACTGAACACCTAAGCTATTGCTCGGCTGAAGGACACATGTACGACTTAATGCCAATCCCTTTCACAGAAGAGGCTGTCCGCTATGTTGCTGAGCGCATTAAACGCGTACAAGACATCTTAGAGCGTCCAATCGCAATTGAAAACGTGTCTTATTATTTGGCACCGTCCAATGAGATGTCAGAGGTCGAATTTACCAACGCAATCCTTGAAGAAGCTGACTGTCAGCTTTTACTCGATGTTAATAACGTTTTTGTTAATAGTATAAATCACAGGTATGACGCGAAGAAGTTTATTGATGCAATGCCAAGTAAGCGTATCGCTTATGGCCATATTGCTGGCCATTATGATGAAGCAGACGATTTGAAGGTTGACACTCACGGCAGTCCAGTTATTGAATCGGTTTGGTCGTTGCTTCGATATGCCTACCAAAAGCACGGTACATTTCCAACGTTATTAGAGCGAGATTTCAATATTCCACCTTTTGATGAGTTGGTCACAGAAGTTGAAAAAATAAAATCAATTCAGCAATCCGTCAAAGCAAGAGGGAGTGATAAGAATGGGCGATAACTTTAGGCAGATTCAATTAGAGCTCGCTCAGCAGATAAGAAATGGCGAAGAGGCAACTCAATTCGAGTCTAGACGGTTGGGAATTTATCAATCTTTGTTTTACAACAATATAGAAGGGTTTTGTGCCAATGCATTTCCTGTTCTTAAATCGATTTTAGACAATCAAGTTTGGCATAATTGGGTTCGCAGTTTTTTTATAAATACGAATAATCACTCGCCGTTTTTTAGCGAAATTGCCGAACAATTTTTGGAGTTTATAGCGGAACAAGCAAATAACGGTGATTCAACTGAAGAGCAATATAGTGTCTTAAATGATAAACCGTGGTTAGTGGAGCTGGCCCATTATGAGTGGGCAGAGTTGTATGTATCGCTGCAAGAAGGGACACAATTAACTGCTAAAGCAGATTGCTTTGTTAGCGAGCCACAATTGTCGCAATTAGTGAGCGATGATTTATTTACCGTTGCGCCTTCGGCTTTACCCTTAGCCTATCAACACCCAGTCCAAACAATCAGTGCTGACAACGCAAGTGAAATACCACAAGTATTAACGACGCTTATTGTCCACCAAGCGCCTATTAACAACAGTACAGAGTTAGCCCATGCAGTAGGTTCAGATATTGAATTTGTTCAGACTGATCCGTTAACCATTCATTTATTAAGTTTTCTTCAACAAGAACCTCAATTATCTGATAATGAAATCGAAGTAAGTGGCCACACACTTAACGATATGGTTTTGTTTTTGACCTCCCCGTCAATTGGACTTGAAACAAACCAAGCAGAAGAATTTTTACAAAAGGCATTACCCGATTTAGTCGAGCGTGGTGTTTTAATCATCGAATAACAAAAATAATCGGGTAAGGTGTTTTTCATCGTTAAGGCTTCTGGCATACTTAATTCAAAATAAAATCAATGGAAACCGACATGTCGGATTTGATCAAAAGCAGTATTAAAACCATCCCAGATTACCCAAAGCCAGGCATTCAGTTTCGCGATGTCACTTCTTTGATGCAAAACGGTGAAGCGTTCGCCGCTACTATTGACGCATTCTTTGAAAAATACAAAGGCGCAGGCATCACGGCAATCGTTGGTACAGAGGCTCGTGGTTTTATTTTTGGTGCGCCATTGGCCTATAAATTAGGCATTTCATTTGTTCCCGTTCGCAAGCCTGGTAAATTACCGAGGGAAGTTTTTTCACAAGCTTATCAATTAGAGTACGGCGAAGATATTCTTGAGCTTCACACTGATGCATTAACTAGTGAGGATAAAGTATTGATGGTCGATGACTTGTTGGCGACGGGCGGTACAATTGAAGCTACAACGAAGCTGATTCGTAAGCTAGGTGCGACAGTTGTCGATGCCTGTTTTGTTGTGAACCTGCCTGATTTGGGTGGTGAAGCTAGGCTGAACAAACTTGATATTAACTGTTTTAGTTTAACGGCCTTTGACGGCGAATAAAGAATTGAAGGCGGACACACAGGCATGAGTTATCAAGTATTAGCAAGGAAGTGGCGCCCAACTAAATTTTCGGAATTAGTCGGACAAGAGCACGTCAAATCAGCCATCATCAACGGCCTAACTCATCAGCGTACGCATCATGCCTATTTGTTTACAGGAACTCGAGGTGTGGGTAAAACCACGATTGCTCGAATCTTTGCTAAAAGTCTCAATTGTGAAACCGGTGTGTCTTCCGAGCCATGCGGTACTTGCTCTGTTTGTTTAGATGTTGATGCAGGTCGCTTTGTTGATTTGATTGAAATCGATGCCGCATCACGTACTAAAGTCGGTGATACGCGAGAAATTCTTGATAACGTCCAATACGCGCCAACGCGTGGCCGTTACAAAATCTACCTTATTGACGAAGTGCACATGTTGTCTCGTCATAGCTTTAACGCTCTATTAAAAACCTTAGAAGAGCCGCCAGAACACGTTAAATTCTTGTTTGCGACAACGGATCCACAAAAGCTACCAGTAACCATATTGTCGCGTTGTTTGCAATTTAATTTACAAGCATTGTCTGTCGTCCAAATCGCAACACAGCTACAGAATATTTTAAACGCTGAAAACATTCCGTTTGAACAATCGGCTATTGAACTTTTGGCCAAATATGCCAGAGGCAGTATGCGTGATGGCTTAAGTTTGACTGACCAAGCCATCGCACAATCTGGACAAAACATCACGCTTGATATTGTTCAACAAATGTTGGGCACGGTTGATCAATCATGGAGTTTGCAGATTATGCAAGCCGTGATCAATCAGAGCAGCGATGACCTTGTTGCTCTATTCCAACGTCTTCAGCAACAACAGCCAGACTTTATCAAAGTTCTTGATGATTTGATTACTCTGACTCACCAGGTGGCGATGTGCCAATTAGTGCCTGCTGCCGCTCAGTTGAGTGAAGAAAATGAAGCGGCCATTACACAGTTTGCAAAACACCTCTCACCGCAACAGGTACAGGTGTATTATCAGATGCTTTTGCAAGGCAAAAAAGAGCTGGCTTATGCAGTTAGCCCAGCTTCTGGCCTTGAAATGACGTGCTTGCGATTACTTGCTTTTTCTCCTGCGGCACCAGAACAACTTAAGGCTGATACGAGCGAAAAAAAAAACGCTGATGTAGTCACACCCCTTTCGGTTGTTTCTAAACCTGTCGTTGACCTAGAAACCACTGAAGCTGAAAATGAAAATAAAGATGCAGCCTCTGGCACAGAACTAAGCTCACCGTCAGAGCCAGATAAGCCTCAAAATGAGAGTGCAGACGTCAAAGTCGAATTAGAAGCGCCTAGAGTAAAACCTGACTCAGAGCCACCTGTAATAGACTCTGATACAGATCAAACAAAGCCAGAGCTTTCAGAGGCGGATTTAGAACATCAAGTTCCAATGTCTGCCGAAGCCTTGGACTCAAACCAAGTAAACAATGAGCAAGGCTCTCCAGTAACAGAGCCTAAAAACGCTTCCAGTGAGGCCGTTAAACCAGCTCGTGAACCTCAGCAAAATGACACAAGTTCGGATGCTCCGCCGTTAGATGCTTATGCCGACTACCCAATGGCAGAAGAAGACTACGACAGTATTGGGACAGAATATGATTCTGTTAATACGTCTGGCAACGCTTCCTCCCAGAGTACTTCTACTGTGAGTGCAGATACTGGAAATGTCGCTGCTGAGAGTGCTGCTGTTGAGAGTACTACTGTTGAAAGTGTTGAAGCGCCAGTTGCCTCACACCATGATTTACCAGATGAAGACAACCCAGTACTAGCGATATTAGCGGCTCGAGGTGTTAATTTAGCGCCGGGCACCAGCTCTGAAACAAATAAGACTAGTCAGTCAAACTTGGAGTCAACGTCTTCAACTCAAGCAAGAGAAGCTAATCAAGCTGAAAACCAACCATACGATACCAATCAAAAGACGACGGAGCCAGGACAAGAATCAATACCGTCGAATGAATCAGAAGCTCCAGCCGTAGAAGTCGTTCCTGAACCAGAACTATTGCCCGTTGAGTCTGAAGAAGTGCGCTATGCACATCAAGTCGACAAATGGGCTTCAATGATTGAGCAATCGGGATTGATGGGCTTGGGTCGCCAACTAGCCTTGAACAGCGAAGTGAATATTAACGGAGACACCATCGAGCTTGTGGTGCGTCAAGAGTTTGCTCACCTTCTTAATGAGCGATCTGAGCAAGAACTAACAGATGTTGTTTCGAGAATGGTGCCAGCTTCCGAGTTCATCATTAACAAGAGCGCGGTGACGATGACAGCGCCGTCTGATATTCAACAAAATATCAATTTGAATCGACAAGAGCGGGCAGAGAAGTCTATAGAGCACGATCCGACCGTGCAAATGTTACTGAACGAGTTTGACGCTAAGGTGATTCCTGACTCAATTAAACCACTGTAATCATTTCACCAGGAATTTTTATGGTATTATACGGCAACAGAATTTAAGACTAAGTAGTCGGTCATAAATAGATACGTGACCAAATGAAAGAGGAAACGAATATGTTTAAAGGCGGAATGGGCAACTTAATGAAACAAGCCCAGCAAATGCAAGAAAAAATGCAAAAAGCACAAGAAGAACTAGCCAAAATGGAAGTCGTTGGTGAAGCTGGTGCCGGTCTTGTAAAAGTTACGATGTTGGGTAGCCACAACGTAAAGCGCGTTGAGCTAGACGACTCTCTAATGGAAGACGACAAAGACATGATTGAAGACTTGTTAGCCGCAGCAGTAAATGATGCGGTTCGTCGTGTTGAAGAAATGAATAAAGAGCAAATGGGCAAACTTACAGGTGGCATGGGCATGCCTCCTGGGATGAAGATGCCGTTCTAATCTTGAACATCTAAGCTCGCGGTAATGCTTTACTTCGAGTCAAAAAAGCTCAAGTAACTTTCTAAGTACTTGAGCTTTTTTTATGTTTAAAATTCTTATACAGCCAATATAGCTAAACAAGTTAACTAGATTTCATTTGTTGGTAATCCAAAATGTGCATACCTTTTTGCAAGTCATAAGTTTTTAAATACTCAGCAATACTTGTAAATGTGGTTGTGTACTTTTTACGTCCATGATCTGATGTTTTTATCCCATCCACGAATAGGCCACCTAATGCCAATTTTATAGGCGAAATATTAACTCTTTGTGGCGTGAAAAACTGCTTCGTAGCCGACTTTATCGCTTTCATATCTGTTGTATTGTAAATCGCTGAGTTAATCATATTTAAAGTATGCTCAGTACAATTTTGAAACTTATTATTATTTGGGTTAGCTATTAATGAGTATTTAGGGTTGTGAAGCTTTTCATGGTTACCTTTTTGAATTGCTTCAATAAGTTTAAATTGAAGTTCATCCGAAGGGATAATAATGCCAGTTTTTAGTTCGTGAACACCCCAAAAGAAATCGACCGGGTAATCAATCACTATTTCACTACGATCTGCGTTTCCAGGTTTTTGATACAAGTTATAGATAGCATAACCCTTGGCCGTTTCTCCATTGTCCAAAATAATATT
>NZ_CEYNSH010000053.1:0-18625 GCF_982872775.1 Psychrosphaera sp.
AAGACAATGAATCGCAGAAAAAAGATTAACGAAACGTTAAAAAAGAAAGCTAAAAAAATGAACGCCAAACGCAACCCTAAAAACAAACCTAAGTACATTTCAAAAGCTGAACGTGCCAAAATGGCAGATGCCCAAGCTGAGTCGAGCTCAGAAGGTATACTAGCCAGTGAGTCACTTAATAGACCTTCTGAATAGCAGTAGTTTGGTGCTAAGGTATTAATAAAATTAGTAAATTTTTCAATGTATATAAAATGGGCACTAGATGCTTTATTCTTGAGAAAATACTGCTAAAGTAAGGTTGCTAAAAATAATAACAACAACAGTGTTTGAACACTGGGCTTCATCCAAATCTAGGCAGATTAAAAAGCCATGATCTGTTTAGAAGATGGAACGAAATAAATCTAAAGGGAAAATTCATGGCGAACTCAAAGAATGCGGTTACTCCGTTATTTACTTGCTTTTTGGCGCTTTTTTTATGCTTCCAGCTCAGTGCGAGTACCCCCTCTGGCGATCATTTCTTAATTGAAACTTGGACCACTGAAAAAGGTCTTTCGCATAATACCATCGCCGATATTACTCAATCTGAAGACAAATATATTTGGTTAACGTCATGGGAAGGCGTTGATCGTTTTGATGGCCACTCCTTTAAAAATATAAAAGAAATCCATAACGTCCCCGTCACAGATAATGCAGCTCGTGGGTTTGCTACCGCGCCTAATGGCAATATTTATATAGGCGGAACCAAAGGTCAGGTTTTAATACGCAGTCAGCATGGTCAATGGCAAGAGTTTGTCCGGTTCAATTCACAAGTAAACCTTTTGACCTTCCACCATTTGTACCATTTGCTTGTAGTGACAGAAGAGCAAAAGCTGTTTGCTGTTAGCGCATCTGGAGAGCGCACAGAACTCATTCGCTCTTTGGTTATGGCAGATGATCAAATTACTAGTTTAACGTTAGTGAATGACCAGATTATATTGGGAACAACAAGTGGCTTGTATCACATTCGCGATCAAAAGCTCGTGCAGTTGGTCGATTTGGGGTCGGTCCGAGTCAACCAAGTTTTTTTCACCAATAATAAACTGTATGTCGCTACTTCTAGGGGCGTTGTTGTTTTATCGGGAAGTGACTTTTCAAAACAAGAACGATGGTTTGAACATTTAGATGTGTTGGCGCTTACTATCGATAGCAATGACAGGCTTTGGTTTGGTACAGCAAAAAGTGGATTGTATTTACGAGATGAAAAGGGTGCATTGACTAATTTTGGTACGGACGATAATTTGGCTAACAACCGAGTTACCAAGATATTTGAAGATCACGAACAAAGTATTTGGGCTGGTACCGTTGGAGGTTTATCTCGAATTAGAGAAAGCCAATTCAGAGCAGTGAGTACTAGGCAAGGACTCCAGTCAAATTACATTCGTGCAGTGATGGAGGGGCCTGCTGGTGACATTTGGATTGGCAGTTCAGACGGGCTCGCTCGTTATAACAAAAAGACCAATGAAGTCATTTCTCGTCACCTTGATGGACAATCTATTTTATCTATTGCATTAAGCCCTAATAATGAGATTTTGGTTGGGACCTATACCGATGGTGTCTTTATTAAATCTGGGGAAGGGTTCAAACCTTATATCACTACTCAAAATGGCCTACCATCAAATCAAGTTCGCAGTATATCAACTAATTCAAAAGGTGAAGTTTGGATTGGTACAGCACAGGGGCTATTGCGTTTAAAAGACGATGTGCAAACGGCTTTTAGTAGCGGAATGTCGAGTAATGTCGTTGCGGTTGTAAAAGAAATTGATGGCCAAATGTGGGCGGGCACGAGTCGAGGCATAGATTTTATAGTGGATGAAAAGTTCATTGAAATCAAAGCTCTTGAGTCTCTACAATCCGGTCATGTTTTTGACTTTTATCAAGACGAACAACTTAATGTCGTTTGGATCGCGACAGATACAGGATTGTATCGTTATGATTTAGAAACAAGTGAGTTAGCTAGACTAAGTCACCTAGATTATCAAAATGTTGCGAAGTTTTTTACGGTGATACGCGACAACAACAATTACCTTTGGTTAAGCTCGAATCAGGGAGTATTTAGGCTGAGTATTAATTCAGTTAACCGCTTGATGAACGGTGAAAGTGTCTCGCTCGAATATGACGTTTTTGAAGAATCAGAGGGCTTATTGAGTAAACAAGCCAATGGCCGTTCTACTCCTGCAGGTTATTTAGATAGTGATGGTGTGGTTTGGTTTGCAACGTCTAAAGGCGCAGTAAGTGCAGAAACTAAGCAACTTGAAACCTATGAAGGCACAACAAACCCACTGAGAATAGAGTCCATCGAAATTGACAAAGTCTTTCAGGATGTAACTAACAAGATAACTTTGCAGGCTTATAATCAGCACCTCAGAGTCAACTTTACCAGCATCAATTTGAAGGCGCCAAACCGCACAGAGTATCGTGCGCGTTTGGTTGGTTTTGACGAGGAATGGGAAAATCGTGGAGCAGTCAATTCCGTTGAGTACACAAGTTTGGAGCCTGGTACCTACACGCTGGAAATATCAACGTCAATTGCTCCCTATGACTGGTCTCGACCCGTAAAATTAAACATTACGAAACTGCCATATTGGTGGGAAACGTCTGTATTTAAGTTATCAGCGCTAATCACGATTATGTTAATTATTGGTATCGTTTTTTATTACAAGGCGATGCTGGATGGGCGCCGAAACGCTTTGTTAGAAGAGAAGATCAAAGAGAAAACCAGTAAACTACAAAAACGTTCTCAAGAGTTATCGGCCGCTAACAAAGAAAAGTCTGAGTTACTCGAAAAGCTAATAGAAAATACTCGGATTTTGGAGCAATTATCCCAAGAAGATGATTTAACAAAGTTGTTGAATCGAAGGGCGTTCTCTCTTGAATGTGCCAAGTGGGATGCTTATTCGAGACGAAAAGGCAGCGAGTATTGTATCGCCTTTTTGGATATAGATAACTTCAAACAAGTGAATGATGAATGGTCACACAGCGTTGGTGATGAGGTATTAAAGGCCGTCGCTAAGGTGATTGAATCAAACGTTAGAGACATTGATATTGTTGCGCGTTGGGGTGGTGAAGAGTTTATTGTTTTGTTTCCAGATACCGAACTAAGCTCGGCACATGTCTGTACACAGCGAATTCGTATGGCGGTTGAACAACACAAAGATCCAAATTGGAATGACAGCCTCAGTTTAACCTTAAGCGGTGGTCTTGCTTCTTCAATAGCGGCAGATAGCTATGAGCAGACTATTCACTTTGCAGATATGGCTTTGTATCGGGCTAAAGAGGCTGGACGAAATTGTATTTGCACTGATGAACAGTCCTCCCCAAATTTAGAGCTAAAACAGGTGACATAATAACAAGCTGAATTAAGACAGCGCCCATTTTTGTTTATTGAACGTGTATTTACTTTGATAAGAATAATGTTTGCTATATGGTTGTAATTGGACAAAATAACAACAACTAGGTAGGGAAAACATGAAAAGCTTCTCCAAAGTAACGCACTCATTGAGGGCTGCACTTGTTGCAACCCTCATGATTTCAAGTGCTGATGTATTCGCACTGAAAAAATCCACTGACGACAAGTCACCTTTTAATTCAAATACATTTAAAGCACTTGAATTGCGAAACATTGGGCCGGCTTACATGTCTGGTCGTATCGCGGATATTGCGGTTGATCAAAACGACCCTTCTACTTGGTATACAGCCGTTGGTTCTGGTGGAATCTGGAAGACAACGAATGCCGGTACAACTTGGTCGCCTATTTTTGATAGCCAGGCCGTATATTCAACCGGTGATGTAACTATTGACCCTAGTAACTCTAACATTATTTGGGTGGGCACTGGTGAAAACAACGGTGGTCGCCACATCAGCTTTGGTGATGGTGTTTATAAGTCACTGGATGGCGGTAAAACATGGAAAAACATGGGCTTAAAGAAGTCTGAGCGCATTTCTGACATTATCGTTCACCCTACCAATTCAGATATTGTCTGGGTGTCGGCACAGGGACCATTATGGAGTAGCGGCGGTGAACGAGGCCTCTACAAAACGACAGACGGCGGTAAAAGCTGGAAACAAGTACTCAAGCCTGAGGATGAGTGGACCGGCGTTACATCACTTTTAATTGATCCTCGTAACCCAGATAGACTTTATGCTGCAACTTGGTCTAGACAAAGAACCGTTGCAAGTTACGTAGGTACAGGTCCGGGCGCTGGTATCTATACTTCAGAGGATGGTGGTGAGACTTGGACTGAATTAAAAACCGGCTTACCAAGCGGTAACATGGGTAAAATCGGCATGGCCATTTCGCCGCAAAACCCAGACGTGTTGTACGCAACCATCGAAATCGATAACCGTAAAGGTGGTTTCTATCGTTCGGAAGACCGTGGTGCAAGCTGGACTAAAATGTCCGACGAAGTCGGCGGTGGTACAGGACCACATTACTACCAAGAGATCTTTGCTGACCAACATCAGTTTGACCGTGTTTATATCGCGAGTAACTACAGTAAAGTATCCGATGATGGTGGCAAAACATGGACACCAATTAACACTAAACGCAAACACGTCGATGATCATGCAATGGCATTTCATCCAACCGACCCAGACTTTGTCTTGATTGGTTCGGACGGTGGTATTTACATGTCGCATGACCGTATGGCTAACTGGCGTTTTATTGCAAACTTACCTTTAACTCAATTTTATAAAGTAGCGGTTGATGATGCCGAACCGTTTTATACGGTTTATGGTGGTACACAAGATAACTCCACTCAAGGTGGACCATCTCGCACTGACCGCACCGATGGCATCAAAAACAAAGATTGGTTTTTGACCCTTGGCGGTGATGGACATCAACCGGCAACCGAGCCAGGTAACCCAGATATTGTTTATTCGCAGTGGCAGCAAGGTAATCTGACCCGCCATGATCGCACCACGGGTGAAAACGTTTATATCAAGCCACAACCAAGACCTGGCGAACCAGCGGAACGTTTTAACTGGGATGCACCAATCAATGTTTCAGCTCACGACCCTAAACGCATTTATTTTGCGTCACAACGAGTGTGGCGATCGGATGACCGTGGTGATAGTTGGACACCTATTTCGGGTGATTTGACGAAAAATGGTAACCGTATGCACATGCCAGTAATGGGCCGTACCTGGTCTGTTGAGGCGGGTTGGGATATTTATGCCATGTCTGAATATCACACCATTGCTAACTTTGCGGAGAGCCCAGTCGATGAAAATATCCTTTGGGTAGGTACCGATGATGGTCAAATTCAAGTGACCAAAAATGGTGGTAAAGATTGGAAAAAAATCGACCTGAAGAAGATACGTGGTGTTCCAGAGACGGCTTATGTAAATGACATTCGTGCTGACTTATTTGATCCAAATACCGTGTATGTTGCACTTGATAATCACAAGTACGGTGACTTCAAACCTTACTTAATTAAGTCTACAAACCTAGGTAAAAAATGGACGTCGTTAAGTGAAGATATTCCAGAGAACCACTTAGTTTGGCGAATTGTTCAAGACCATGTAAACAAAGACTTATTGTTTATTGGTACAGAATTTGGTGTGTTTTTCTCAGTCAATGGCGGTAAAAAATGGTTAGAGCTAACGGGTGGTATTCCAACGATTTCCACACGTGACGTGCAAATCCAACGCCGTGAAAACGACTTAGTTGCAGGTACCTTTGGCCGCGGAATATATATTCTTGATGATTATGCGCCACTTCGAGCCCTTAATGAAAAAGCGTTAGAAAAAGAAGCACTATTATTTGCACCAAGTCGTCCTGTTAAATGGTTCCAGCTCGATGGTAACCATACCGAAACAGACGGTGATGATCGATTTGTCGCCAAAAACCCAGAGCATGGGGCGACATTTACTGTTTATTTAAAAGAAGCACTGAAAACAGCAAAAGAGCGTCGCCAAGAGGCTGAAAAAGCCATGGTTAAAGATGAAAAATACCCTAAATATCCATCATGGGAAGCCATCGAAGCTGAAAATGAAGAGGCGAGCCCAGCGGTTTATTTAGAAATATCGGATGCAAACGGCGACTTTGTTGAGCGTGTTTCTGCGAAAACATCAAAAGGCCTACAACGTGTTACGTGGGATATGACCTATGCCAAAGCCAGCGCGGTAACTGGTAGTAAATCTGGTTGGAGTCCACTAGGTGATGGCCTGATTGCACCACCTGGAGTATACACGGCAACCTTATTTAAGCGTGAAGGTAGCAAGGTCACTGAGTTAGTTGGCCCAGTTCAATTTGAATTAAAACCAATTCGTCAGAATGCACTTGTCGGTCCGACGCCTAATGAGGTTCATGAGTTTGGTGAGGCGATAGTTAAAGCAGAAAGCCGTGCATCAGCAGCAAGTGCTGTGCTAAAAGATGTCAAAGGAACATTGGACGCTATTCGCTCTGCGATTGATGTGACGCCTAACAACATTCAAGAGCTCGAAGCGGCGTACGCAAATATTCAAGCGGAAATTAATGCCATTGAGCGCGAACTTTATGGCTTAGAGTCTCGCAATCGAAAAGGTATTAAACCTGCGAATATCAGTAGCCGTTTACAATATGCAATGTCTGCAACTTGGTCTTCATATGGTCCAACAAAGCAGCATAAAGAGCAATTTGGTTATGCTATGGAAGGCTTAGAAAAAGTCACTAAACGCATCGCATCATTGCAACAAAATGCAATTCCTGCATTACAACAAGCCGTTGTTGATGCTGGTGGTCCTTGGACTAAAGGTGCGCCTCTGGTCGCAAAATAGTCTTTTGAGACTAAGTTATATGTAGACAAGCGGCACTGACTAAAAAGCAGTGCCGCTTTTTAATAGGCCGTTTCCAAAAATTAACAGTATTCGTGAATCAACAGCAGTATATTGATCAAACATGAAAAAATGCCATTTTTACCTGTTTAACATTTTAGTCACATCGGCAGTTTGTGTGGCGGTGACTTCGTTTGAGGTTAAGGCGATTGCGAGCTCTATTGAATCTACTAGGTTTACTATAGAGTCGGCTACTGTGCGACCAACATCAACAAAATCAACACCAAAACCAACTTCAACCCCAGAGGCAGTACCAAATACGTTTCCTGAAGTTATTCAGGTTTTAGCGCCCAAGTCACAGTTCTTATCCGAGCTAGACAGTGCAGCAGAGTTTGTCAATCACAGCCTGATGGGGCGTTTTAATCAAACGATTGCTGATGATTTAAGTTTGCACCCAAGTGTCAGCTTAAATGGTCAAGGTGGCCAGTTCCAAAGTTATTCCATCCGAGGATTTAGTAAAGGTCGAATTAGAACTGAGGTGGACGGTATTCCGATTGTTACTGATAGGCGTGCCGGCAATGCCGCTTCCTTTATCGCATCCGACTTAGTCTCTAGCGCATTGGTTTTGTCTGGTCCTCGTTCAACTTTATATGGCTCAGGCTCAATGGGTGGCGTCGTGAGTTTGAGTACAGAAGGGCATGATTCTGGTATAAAGCTGACTACACAACCGCAAAATGACGCATTGGCTGTTACCTTCACTCGACAAAAAGACCTACTGACTCAAGGGTTAAGCTTTGAAAAGTCAGGAAATACTGAGGACTTTGATAGTAACGAGTTGAATACGCAGTTTAAAAGGATAAGTGCGTTGCATCGGCATACCGTTCAACTTTCGGATTACACAGTAACAACCTCACTTCTTACAGGTATCGGTAAAGATATTGGTAAAAGTAATATTCGATTCCCCGACCGTGAAGTCAGTCTTTATCCAGAGGAAACCCATGTTTTGAGTCAGTTACATGTTTCAGCGCAATCCGGCTGGCAAGGAAAGGTGTTTCACCATTACCAAAACTGGGACAGTGTAGTGGACAGAATCGACCGTTACCAATCTCAAAGCGACTATCAAAGCCATACACTAGGCGCTCAATTCATAGCACCTGTTGATGAATTCGACCTAGATGTGGGGTTGGATTGGCTCTCGAGAAAGGGCGTTCGAATATCAAGCGCTACTCGGTTTTATAAAGCGCCTTTTGACGGTATTGATGCGGTAAACATTGAGCGTAGCAGCGGAGTTTCATATCAGGAGAGCGCCTCCGGTCAGGAGAAAACCCCAGATCAGAAGGTAGTTGCGGGTTTGGCGGCAGACGTAACGGTAGGCAGTGAGATTCAGCAAAGTTATTTAAACGGAGAGGAAGACCAAGTTGGCGCCTTTTTAAAAGGACAATTTAACGGCGGTCAAATGAGATTTGATTGGGGACTTCGCTATGATTGGTTAAAACAAGTTTCCGTGTATGATCATTTTCTGAGTGGTTCTGCTGCGCTTTCCTATTCGTTTAATAAAGCGTGGGAACTGAACGTAAATGTTGCGAATGGATTTCGCTCTGCGACCCTATCAGAGCGTTTTTTCGTAGGGCCAACACCGAGAGCTTATGTTGTTGGTAACCCAGAGCTTTTACCTGAACAAAGTAAAGGTATTGAGTTTGGTCTTAATCACAGTTTAGGCTTTGACTGGTCTTTGAGTGTGTGCGGTTACTACTATCAAGTCGATGACTATATCGAGCGAGTACAACTGGTTGATGAAAGACCGGATGACTTACAATCATTTGATTCTGTGCTGAGCTATCGAAATACCGAAAGTGCGACGATACGCGGTGTTGAAGCAGCTTTCTCTTGGCACATTAATGATGGTCTTGAATACCGTTTTAGTTATCAAAAACAACAGGGGCTAGATGAAAAAGACGCTCGAATTGATGACATTCAGCCACAGCGTATTGATACCGCCTTAATACTAAATACAGAAAGATTTTCATGGTTGTATCGTGTCAGCTATCAACCTAAAGTTGAGTCTTATGGGCCTTCAGAGTTGCCTCGAGAGCAAGTATGGCTACATAACTTAGGGCTAGATTATCATTGGTCAGCAGACATCTCCGCCCAACTAAATATAACGAACTTAACCAATCAGGCTTATTTTGGTAGTTTAGATAAAAATGCGCCTATACAAGCAGGTCGAACATTAAAGTTAGCGTTCAAGTGGCTTTTTTAAATCACTTGTTGAAACCACCTGATTAAGCCACTAAATGTTTGGTACATAACGCTTTAAATTGTGACTAAGATAATTAGTCGAAACCAATTCAGAAACCAGGAAACTCGAAGTAATCATGAGTGCAAAAAAGACCAACCGCCTGATTCATAAATGGGCAAGTATCATTATCGCTATTCCAATATTGGTCGTATTTGTTACCGGTATTTTGTTGTTGGTCAAAAAGGAGTTCGATGTCTTACAGCCGCCAACCATGAAAGGCCATAATAGCGGTGTGAGCATTCCATTTGAGCAAGTGTTGGACATCGCTAAAACCGTTGAATCAGCTCAAGTTTTGTCGTGGCAAGACATAGATAGACTGGACGTAAGACCTAATAAAGGCATTATCAAAATACGCGCAAACAACCGCATCGAAATCCAAATAGACGGTCACTCTGGCGAGGTTTTGCATGTTGCTAAGCGCAACTCAGATCTGATTGAAAGCATTCACGACGGAACCTTTTTTCAGAAGTCCGCCAATTTATGGCTAATGCTGCCGGTTGCTATCATTGCCGTGTTGGTATCGATTACTGGTATTATCTTATTTGTGTTGTATTACACCAAGCGCTCGGTCAGGAAAGTCGGTAAACACACCGTCAACACCCAAATCAAATAAAAACAAGCTCAAAAGCTCATCAAAGTTACTTACATACTTAGGTAACTTCTCTGGGTCCGCTCTAAAGGTGTAAGGGTGGACAGCAAGGCCCAATTGATGAGCATCTTCAACTAAGCTGGTTGGGGTGACGGCTCCCAATCGACTGCCCGATTCGACAAGCATAGAAAGGTGCGGCCCAACGCCATCCGCGTACTTAGCTATTTTACTAAGGCCTTGTTTGGAGAACATCCAGTCGTAATTGTACGGCTTTTTCTGATTGTTTTTATATTCGTAACTGACGTTCCATTTGGAATAGGCCATGAGTTGAACCAATTTAATGTTCATATTCAGCCTTGGCATTAATTCATTTTTTATCCGTTGTAGCGCGTTAGGGTCAAAGCTTTGTAAATAAACGCGGCTGCTTTTGTTTTGATAACCGAGTTTTTTTAACGCTTCAAGTACCATTAGGCTGATATCAACCCCTTCGTTTTTATGAAACGCTGGGGATTTTATTTCTGGATAAATCCCAACGTTTTTACCCAATAAACGGTTTAGGTTTTGGATAAGAGCGACTTCCTCTTCAAACGTATGAATTTGGAAGCGGCCTTGATTAATCGGAAATCGATTTGGGTACTCTGCTCTCGTATTCGTTCCGCTGCTATTAAACCGCTCAGACACTCGTAAGGTACGCAACTCAGCAAGAGTAAAGTCGATGACATAAAAACGACCATCGGCTCTGGCCCGTCCAGGAAATTGGGTCACGACATCTGTCGTGTTATCAAGAGTGAGATCGTGTAATACAACGAGTTGTTTGTCTTTGGTTACAACAACGTCCTGCTCGATAAAGTCAGCGCCTTGAGCAAAAGCAAGGACCTTAGCTTCCATTGTATGTTCGGGCAAATAACCACTGGCGCCACGATGGGCGATGACGATTTTGTCCTTGGCGCCTGTCTTCACTTTTTGAGAGTCCGAAATTTGCGTAATGCTTGATAAAGAATTCGATACCGCGGAGCAGCCCGTTAGTAAGACTAGGCTTGCAGCCAACGACAAAAGTATTAGATAAGCGCGAGAAATAGATAGGGACATTGAGGCTCCTTTCCGTAATGAGCAACGTTTTAAAAGCATAGCTTATTTTTTACACTAGGTTTATGACAAGTAAATTAAGGAGAAGGATTGATTTTTACTTTGGGGAAAGCGCTGTTTTTGAAAAATTTCAGGCATAAAAAAACCGACACTCTTTAAAAGAATAATCGGTTGTTTTTTCTCTTTAAAAGAGAAGTGGTACCGGTGGGCGGACTTGAACCGCCACGCCCGAAGGCAACGGATTTTGAATCCGTCATGTCTACCAATTCCATCACACCGGCACAGATTGGTTTGCTATAAAGCGACAAGAATTATAACGGTCGACTTAATAACTGCAAGCTATTTGTTAACTAAATGATTCAATTGTCGATAATTTATCCATTGGTTGTTAGATGAAGGCTGCAATTAAAACTTAGGTGGCTCTATTTCTCTTTGACTAACGAAGCCAACTTCTAAAGTGACGTTAGTTAGCGGGTAAAATAAGCAGTCACCCATAAAAAAGCCCCAGCAACTGCCGGGGCTTAGATTAGCTAAGTTAGTTAATAATCAGAGATTAAAAGCTAGCTGTGATTTCATTTGAACAAGAAACCGTACCAGCGTTACACACTTGGTAAGTGTATGACGTTGCTGACGCTCTACGTTCGATATCACGGTATGTACCAGTGTTAGCAACTGTGTCGTATAGCTCACCGTTGCGGTAGATATCAACCATCTCTGCTGTGCTACCTTCGTATGTGAAGTCTACACGTAAGCGACCTAGACGAGATAAGTAAGCTCGTTTGATCTCTGCAGTGATGATATCAGCTGATACTGCAACTGAAGAAGTAGTTGATGTTGCGTTACCCGCTTCATCAGTTACTGTTAGTGTTACGTCGTACGTTCCTGCCGCAGCAAACGTGTGAGTAGGGTTTTGTTCAGTAGACATGTTACCGTCACCAAAGTCCCAATCCCATGACACGATGTCATTGTTAAGGTCAGTACTTGAGTCCATGAAGCTTACTGATAAGCCTAGTAGCTCATAACCGAAGCTTGCTACTGGAGGAGCTGGTAGTAATTCACCTAATGCACTAATAGTCATTGACCAGTTATTAAGTGTACCCACATCAGCGCCGTATGAATCAACAACTGTAAGTGTCCAGTCACCTGTACCTGACTCACCACTGAATGCATCAGTGCTTACTGTTTTGCTGATATCGTCTGCACTTCCGCCATCTTGGTTGTGAAGAATAGCTGTCGTACCCATTGGCGATGTCAATGACACTGTTAAGTCACCAATCCAAGTATGAGTGATGTTGATGTAAGTGTTGTGAGAGAAAACAGTAATTGGGTCAGCAACATTAATTGTTGATGTCGCACCTACAGGGTCTGCATCAGGAATATCAACTGGTGTGTTGTTGCTATAAGTGACGTCGAATAAACCTTGTGGCTCAACACTTAGGCTTACTGTCGCTTCTTTTAATAATTCACCACTTGTGCCTGTAACAGTGAAGCTGTAATCGCCCCAAGCTGTTTCTGCTGTAGTAGGAACAGTTAGTGTGAATGATTGACCTGGTGCAACTGTTGAGCTTGAAAGTACCGCACCTTCAAGGTTACCAACGACTGAAAGGCTAACGTCGCCAGACCAGTCTGCGATTGAACCAACGTCAAACGAATAAACCGCAGCATCACCAGCCGTAACAGTTTGCATTACTGGTGTTACGCTGAACTTAAAGCCAGGAGTAGGATCTGCATTCTCTAATGCATTAAACGCATTCAAACGATTACCAGAAACAGTTTTACCTGTTAGGTCTGCATTTGTATCACCTGATGTCATTAACAACTCTTTCATTTCAAGTGCAGTTAATTCAGGGTTAACTGACCATGCTAGTGCTGCAACACCAGTTACGTGAGGTGTCGCCATCGACGTACCTGAGTAAACTGCGTAATTGTTACCTGGAGTTGTTGATAAAATAGCAGAACCTGGTGCACCCATATCAATCGTTGTTAAGCCCCATTGTGAGAAGCCTGACATTGAATCTGTATGAGTGGTGCTAGCAATACCCATTACAGTGTCATGAGGATAACCTGTTGGGTAGCTTGGTGTTTCATCGTTATCGTATGCGTCATTACCAGCCGCTGCGATAAATAGAATGTCTGCTGCTTCAGAAGCCGTAAGTGCATCGTCTAGTGCTTGGCTATAGCCACCGCCGCCCCAACTGTTGTTGGTAGCACGAACATTTACGCCATTATTCTTTAGGTCAACAAAGTAGTTAATACACTCGATGGCGTCAGAAGTAGTACCGCCATTCGCACCTAAGAACTTACAACCAATCATAGACACCGCGTGGTTAACACCTACAACACCTTCAGCGTTGTTGCCTGTTGCACCGATAGTACCGGCAACGTGAGTACCGTGGCCACCAGTGTCCATTGGGTCACCAGAGCTATCAATCGCGTTAATACCGTGAACGTCATCAATATAACCATTACCGTCGTTATCAATGCCATCGCCCGCGATTTCACCTGGGTTTACCCACATATTTGCAGCTAAGTCTGGGTGAGTGTAATCAACACCCGTATCGATAACACCGATGACAACGTCACGGCTACCCGTTGATGTTTCCCACGCCTCTGGCGCATCGATATCTGCATCAGGAGTACCGCCAGTTTGGCCTGTGTTGTGTAAGCCCCAAAGCTCATCGTAACGCGAGTCGTCAGGCGTTACCGCTGGGTGAACGATATAATCTGGTTCTGCATATAAAACGGCTGGGTTGCCTTTTAGTTTTGCTAGTGCGTCTTTAACTGACATGCCGCGCAGCTCAAGCTTAGCCATGCGACCTTTTAGTAGGTTTTTGAAACGATCATCAATCTCATCATTGTTTAAGTCAGAGATCTTCGCGCCCAACTTAGAGCGAACAGAACGACGTTGTAGTTTTGAAGCTGAGTCTTTGTATACAACAATAACAGAGTCAGCGGCGTATTCTTTTTGTTGAACGCCATGCTCAAGTGAAGCAGTCGCCATTAATGGCAACATAGCTAGAGATAAAGTAGTTAGTTTTAGTTTCATGTTTAGAATCCACTTCTAGTTAATAGAGTACCCAAAGTGCAACATCTTTGGATAACAAGTTAGATTCTTCACTGTGTCTTTAAATACATCTAATAATACGAAATAAGCAACGCCCTAACTTTAGCTATAAAAAGGCATAAATTGCTAGCGATAAATAAAAAATGAGAATTAAGTCTTAGAAAGGAGCTAACAAAGGAGTGTTTTTAGTAAAAAAGTATTAGTTTTGTAGGGGAAATCCTTTATTTCAAAACTAATACTTTTTTATTAGAAATAGTTTTCATTTCAACCCTTAAAACCCGTTATTGAACCTGCACTGTACCTAACTCTCTGTAAAGTATGGATTTAATAATTTTAAGCCTTTCGGGCGATAGTTATCAAAATTTAAACACACTAAATTAAATGGGCAACGAACAGTTTGATGGCAGGTTAATGAGAACAAATAAAAATAATAAACCTTGTACAAAGTACACAACCAGACGCCAGGGTCTCATTGGGGCGCTAGTTGTGTGTTTAACAAGCTTTTCTCATTTTTGTAGTTCCCAAGACTTGGTCTCAGGCAACGAACTAAAAGATTCTTCACTGTCTTTAAGTCTGATGAAGCACGTAGTGCCGGCAAACAATCAAGCCAGTCACATGGTGATTTCTCAATACGGAATACTAAACAACATAGAAGTTAGTCAAATGGCTAACCTCAACAACACAATAACCGTTTTGCAAAATGGTATGAACAATAGTGCAAACCTAAGCCAGCAAGGTTACGGCAACGTTATCAATTTAGAACAATTCGGTAACGACAACTTTGCCGAGGTGATACAAGACGGGAATGCCAATACAGCAAACATAATTCAAACAGGTGAACAGAACTTCACTGTTCATCAAATCGGAAGCGATATGGTCGTTAATATTACTCAATATTGATGGTACCGGAGGACGAAATAATGAAAAATAATAAATCAATCATTGCAAGTGCTATTTTACTAGCGTTGGGTTCACAAGTAGCAGTAGCTGCTGAAGATGCAACTAAGTCTGCACCAATTGCTCAGGCAAGCAAAGACTTCCAAGTTAACGTTGTCGGTAACGAAATCGTCATCACACAAGTTTCTTCTGAAGGTGCTGTATTTGGTAATGAGGTTGTTTTATCACAAACAGGTGATGTTAACGCAATCAACGTATATAGCGACGGCGATGGTAACATCTCTGACATAATTCAAAATGGCGAAGGTAACACTGCTTGGGCATCAAGCATTGGTGACTTTAACTCGCAAGTTGTTGACCAAAGTGGTTTATATAACGCTTATGAAGCCAACCTTACAGGCAGTGACAACATGGTTACTGTTTCACAAGAAGGTGAAGGCTTAATGGGTTACTACAATGACTCATTGAACAATGTGTCTGGTAGCATGAACACCATCGATACTACTCAATCTGGCGGTGGCCAATGGTCTATCAATCTTGCTGTTTCAGGCGATGATAACTCAATTGAAACCACTCAAAGCGGTGACTGGAATGAATCAATCATCTTGGGTGTTGCCGGTAACGAAAACAGCCTTGAAGTAACTCAAGACGGCTTTTTCTCAAACACAACTCTTGATGGGCTAAACGGCAGTGGTAACTATATTACAGTTGACCAAGATGGCGACCAGAACGCTCTTCAACTTGGTACAATCAACGGTGATGATAACTTCATCATGGTTGAGCAAGAAGGCATGACTAACGAAACGGTTTTCAATGCGATTGAAGGTTCTGAAAACGATGTGATGGTAATGCAGGATGGTGACGACAATGTTGCAGAGGTTATCGTTCTGGGTTCAGGTAACGAGTTTACCGCGATCCAAGACGGTATGGCTAATGACGTTTATGTAGGTGCACTAAGTGAAGAGACTGAGTTTGACGTAACTCAAGTGGGTGATTTTAACCAAGCACACGTTGTTAACTTCATGGGTATTAGCAATGAAGTTGATGTTAATCAAACGGGTGACGAAAACATCGCGATTGTTCAAGGCGCACAAGGTGCTGATAACCCAACTATGAACAACGATGTCGACATTACTCAAGACGGAAACATGAACGACCTATTCTTTGAGTATGGTTCTATCATTGATACAAACGAATCTGTTGCAACGATTGCTCAAGACGGTGACCTAAACTCGATTGACATGTTATTAGAAGGCGACATGCACATTGTGAACATCGAACAGCTAGGTGATGAAAACATGATCACTGGTGCAGGCGGCGCTCCAATGCTTGTTGGTGGCTATGCAATCACGCTTAACATTACTCAAGAAGGTAATGGCAACATTGTTGAAGGTGACGTAATCAGTGCAATGGGCACGATTGACATCACTCAAGTTGGTGATTGGAACACTGCCGTTATCATGCAAGACTAATAGTAAAGCGTTTATTGACGTTTATTAACTAGTTATAAAATAAGGGGCTGATTAGCCCCTTATTTTTTGCATGTAATTTCGTCAAATAATGGTAGTCTAGGTAACTATGCTAAAAAACGTATTTTTAACACTTTTGTTGTTCTTGGTTGCGCAGCCAAGTCAGGCCTCACAGGAAATAGAGATAGGCGGGTTGTTGCTCGACAACACTATTAGTCGTCAAGGCCGAGAGTTTGCTTATCAATACAGCCAGTATTGGCGCGATGTTCAAAACTCTGCTGGATTTAACGTTCAAATCAAAGAACAAGTGATTCCTCGCTCAGGCACCAAATTAATGGTGTATTTAAATAATAATGTTATTTTTGTAACCTACTTTGGCCGCCGATTACAGCCAATTAAACCTCAAGTTGAAAGCGCAATTTATGTTTTACTCGAGGAAATGGCCAAAACTCAGTTTACTGAAAGTAACCCAGATATAGCTCAAAATGGATGGTAGAAATGAAGTTTAAAACAAGTGTCCTTTTCCTTGGCTTCCTGTTGTCTAGTGGCTCATATGCATCTAATTTGGTGTATAAGCCGGTAAATCCAAGTTTCGGTGGCAACCCTATTAATGGCAGCTTTTTATTAAACAAAGCGCAATCTCAAAACATGCACAAGGCACCTACGCTAGAACAGTCCTATGCAGAACGATTTCAGTCTTCTCTTGAGCGCGCTTATATAAGTAAGCTAGTTAGAGAGATCACTGATTTAGCTTTTGGTGAGACTTGTGATCCTGCAGACCCGACATGTGAACCGAGTTTGCTTTCTGAAGATTCTATCTTCACCAGTGGTGATCACATTATCGAAGTCATCACGACTAATGCCGATAGCATTAAAGTAGAAGTAACGAACACACTGACAGGTGAAGTCACTATAATAGAAATTCCAAGGTTCGGATAAGTTTATGAAGCAGTTTTTATCTATCGCAGCCGCTGTACTAATGACGGGTTGCAGTACAATTAGTAATGTTTTACCACCAGATCAAACGCTAGCCGTAGAGATGGAACAAACGGAAACCTTCAGCGAGTTAGAGCAATTGCCTAACCCGGCAGGCATGATCCCGGTTTCGGTTTACTCTTTTCGTGATCAAACCGGTCAATACAAACCGCAAGACAACGGTAGCTCATTCTCAACCGCAGTAACACAAGGTGCGACGTCAATTTTGATGCAAACCTTAAGTGACTCAAAATGGTTTATGCCTTTAGAACGCGAAGGGCTACAAAACATTTTAACGGAACGAAAGATCATTCGTGCAGCGTTACAAGAAGCGCAAAAGTCAGGTGAAAATACTCAAGAATTACCAGCGTTATCTACCTCAAAACTTCTTATTGAAGGCGGCATAATTAGTTATGATTCGAATATAAAAACCGGTGGCTTTGGCGCTGAGTATTTTGGTATTGGTGCATCAGAACTGTATCGTGAAGACATGATTTCAGTTTACATGCGTGCAATCGATGTTCGAACTGGTCAAGTGTTAGTATCAGTATCAACTTCTAAGAAGGTATTGAGTAAAGAAGTACGTGCTGGCTTTTTCCGTTATGTAAGCTTTAAACGTCTAGCGGAAGCAGAAGGTGGTTATAGCACTAACGAACCTATGCATATTTGTGTCAAACAAGCGATTGAAAAGGCGACTGCCGAGCTTGTCTTAAAGGGCATAGATAAAAATGTATGGAGAGCTAGGTCTTAAGAGAAACCAAAAAGTGGGAGCAGTTATTAACTGTTGCCCACTTGTTGTGTTAGTGAAATTAATTCAACTCGATTACGTGATTGGGTCTTTCTAAAAATACTGTAAAGATGGGTTTTGACCGTATTTGGGCTGATATGCAATTGCTCAGCAATCTCTGCATTCTTGGCACCTTTAGACACTAAGTTAATAATGGCGTTCTCACGTTTTGTTAAATTGAGAAAACCAAAGTCTTTGTCCTCAATAGTCGATGCGCGACCACTTAACAACTCAGTAATTGCTTCGTTCATTGCTTCGCGCTTAAACCATCGCTCCTTTTGCTGAAGGTGACTTAAGCCTTTCAAGATGATGTCAGGTCGCTCATTGCTGTAGAAAATACCATTAAAACCAGCTAAAACGAGTTGTTTTTCACACTGTTCATTTGGATCTGCATTAAACAACACGACACGGGTTTTTTCTGCAAGTTGTTTGAATTCAGTCGGCAAGTTACCACAACAATCAGCAGCGCCAGCATCGATAAAGACCATATCGGTATGATCAAAGGATGCAACATCGGGGATATGTGTTGTTGTTTCTGAATGAAGACCGAATGTATCGATCAAGGCGAGGAAAAGGTCCGTGGACTCTTTATCCGTTGATTCGCTTAATAAAATTACTACTCTATGCAAACTAAACTCCCATCGCGCTTCCGTGCACAGTACGTAAA
>NZ_CEYNSH010000054.1:0-16760 GCF_982872775.1 Psychrosphaera sp.
GCGCATTCTACACTGCGACTTGTTGTTGTCAACGTTTTTCTTAATCTTTTTTGAAAAGTTTAAGTAGCGTTTTGAGTCTCAAACCATCCAAGAAAACTTGTTTTTTTGAAGTGTTTGATGTCTCCCTGACAACGAGGACGCATTTTAGGGAGTTTTAGATTTAACGCAAGTACTAATTCCAAATAATCCGATCTTTTACGATCGTTCGGTTAGATCTTGTTCGATCTGGTTATTAAGTGAAAGGATCCGGTATTTTTTGAGCAAGAAATAACTTGTAAAACAGCAAAGAGATAATAAGATAGGCGTTACGTGGACGCCCACGTGTATACATTAATGTTTTTTAAATCTTTTTTGAGAGTATGGACTATGTCTTTTAATTCTTCGGTATTTATTCCGGCGGCAGTAGTAACAGTAGTAGGGGCTATTTTCCTTTATGTAGTAGATCCACAAGTACCTGGTGCTGTGTTATTCGCAATCGGTGCATTACTTGCTGGTGCAGCAAGTTCTTTAGTTGGTACATCGGGTGAGCAACAAGCTCAAACCACTACTTTATATGTAGGTAATCTTCCTTATCGCGCAAATGAAGGAAGCGTTCGCGATCTTTTCAGTGAACACGGTACGGTCTTTTCAGTACGTTTGTTACGTGACAAGCAAACCGGTAAGCGTCGTGGTTTCGGATTTGTAGAGGTTGCAGCGAGTGACAGTAAAAAGGTGATCAACGCGTTAAATGATTTTGAGTTTCAAGAGCGTATGTTAAAAGTTCGCTTGGCAAACGATAAATAATTTACAGTTATCTCTATTAGAAAGGTCGCTTATGCGGCCTTTTTTATTGCTTAATTTAGAGTTTTTCGGTTTTTTTGCGTAAAATAACCTGTATTACTACTTTATAAGAAAATCACCATGCCTTTAGATACGATCAAGCCAGAGCAATACAATCAGCTTTTAGATGAAAAAATAGAGATCATTAACACCCAATTTAATGAATTTGGTATTCCAGCATTAGATGTATATGAATCTCCTACTCTCAACTATCGGATGCGCTGTGAATTTAGGGTCTGGCATGATGGCGATGATCTCTTTCACATCATGTTTGATAAAGAGACAAAAGAAAAGATCCGTATTGACCACTTTCCACCAGCGAGTAAGTTGATCGATGAGGTGATGCAAGATCTGTTAGAAGAATTAAAACCTAACGAAACATTACGTCGCAAGCTATTCCAGATTGACTACCTATCTACCTTAAGTGGTGAGATTCTTGTTAGCTTGTTATATCACAAGCAACTCGATGAAGAATGGACGCGAGAATGTGAAGCATTGAAAGCGCGCTTGTCTGAAAAGTACAGGATCGATTTTGTTGGTCGTGCTCGGAAACAAAAAGTGATCCTAGATCGCGACTTCGTTATAGAGAAGTTAACCGTTGATAATAAAGAGTACATATATAAGCAAGTCGAAAACAGTTTTACCCAACCAAATGCCGTAGTGTGTGAACATATGTTGAGTTGGGCAAAGAATGCCAAAGACTATAAAGGAGATTTGCTAGAACTATATTGTGGCAATGGTAACTTTTCGCTCGCGCTAGCGGACAAGTTTGATCGTGTATTAGCGACGGAAATATCTAAGACATCAGTGAATGCTGCTCAATACAATATAAAAGCGAACAACATCGACAACGTCGACATCATCCGTATGTCTGCGGAAGAGTTTACAGAAGCAATGAACGGGACTCGAACCTTTACTCGTTTGGAAGGCATAGATCTTAAAAGCTACAACTGTGACACGATCTTTGTCGATCCGCCACGAGCTGGCCTTGATGATGAAACTGTTAAGATGGTTCAGGCTTATGAAACGATCATTTATATCTCGTGTAACCCAGATACCCTATATGAAAACCTAAAAGTACTTGCTAATACCCATAATGTGGAAAAGTTCGCAGTATTCGATCAATTCCCTTATACCCATCACTTAGAATGTGGTGTGGTCTTAACGAAAAAAATATAAAGCTACTTACTGGTGCTTTAAAACAGCTAGTTTTAGTCCTCACTATACCTTGTTCAGCCAATTCCCCTACTAAGGAACAGTTGAATAAGGTACATATTTAAAGGCTGATGCAGTTCGGCAAACTCAAAATCAGCCTATCAAGCTTCCGATTTGCATCCCAAGGCTAAACAGTAATATTGATCCTGCGATAACAACTAATGTAACCGCACCTGAGTTCTCATTTGTAATCGTAAAAGAGTAACCTTGTTTTAATCTCGCAGAAGCTTTTTTGTTCATTGGATTAAGTTCCTTTTTAGAATTAGTTAATTGCTGTCGCGATTAAAAAACCCACTACCATTGAGCCAAACACCAATATAAATCTCTCAATCCAAGGATTTTTCGTAGGCGCCATAGTAATGACTTCTACTTCCCGATCCGGAACTACAATATCCGATTGCTCGATTTCCAATACCGATGCTAAGGCCCCAACAGTTTCATTAGAAGCATTGCCGTATCGCTCAACGCGTTGAATAGTTCTTAAGCTCAAGCCACAAGCATCGGCCAAATGTTGCTGAGTCCAATTACGACTCGTTCGACTGTCTTTTATTAATTGAGCGTTAATATCCATTATTTAATAACTCCACACGACTAAAACCAAGACGCCATAAACTCTAAAGCACTTTTAAGAAGTGGAATGCTCTCATCGTTTAACAAGATAAACATCATAAAGAAGCCCAAGATAAAGCCAAAAACCGCCCCAACTATCACATTTCGTTTTGCGGCTTTTTCATCATATACGTTCTCATTTTTACCGTGCGTTTGTAGTAGCTTTTTAGTTTCTACATGAACTCCATCTCGAATTAAAATACAGTGAAGCTCACCGGTAAGTCGGTTAATAATATTGAACTCTACTTCGAAGGTAACCCCATTGTGAATAAAACTGTGAACAGAGGGGTTAGACAGAAATACTCGACGTTGAGAAATAAGCTTTCCATCTACTTTGATCACTTCTTTCCCAGACCAGCCCGATCCCCAGCACTCTATAACACTTCCATTAACATGAAAGGTAAATGTAACGCCTTGGAATAGTGCTTTTTTGGCATCTAACTTCTGAACACCAACAGTATCCTCCAATTTTTTCGTATCGGTAGCGTCAACGTCAGATGAACTGACGGTAGCATCGACCCCAGAAGTTTTTGTTAGATGGGTGTTATCACTTGGTGTAGTCATTTTTAATTCCTTGTCACTTGATACAAATTGTTTTGTGTTGCAATCAAGTTAACCAAACTTTTTGTATTCTACGTACGACACTTGGATGACTGTGTCCCCTTTTGTCATATGACAGAATGTGACAGTCATGTGTCACCCCTTGTTTTTACTGACTTACAAGACTTGAGTAAATATTCAACACCCAATGAAGACAAAGCCAAAGTCATTAGTTTCTACGCGATGATTCTGAGCCACGAATAACAAACCTTAACTGCTGGACAATCTTTTCGGCCAGTACTTCTCGTTTTTCTGTACTCAAATCTAAAGCTTCTGCCCCGGCATTAAATACAATTGTCACTAATGCATCGGCTTCATACCATGCGTCTGTATGAGAAGCTTGAGTTCGAGCTTGAATATATTCCGTCAGCTCTTCTACAAAGTGTTGAATTTCACGTGAAACCGCACGGCGAAAAGCTTTTGATGTACCACTGCGCTCACGCAATAGCAGCCTGAACTCATTGTCATTGATCTCAACAAATTCCATAAAGGTTTCAACAGAAGTATGCACAACACTCCCTTTGCCTTTTTCAATTCGAGCACGAGCCTGGCGCATTAACTGACGCAACATCAGTCCTGCTTCATCAACCAAGGTTAATCCCAGCTCATCCATATCTTTAAAGTGACGATAAAAGGAAGTTGGAGCGATGCCTGCCTCTCTTGCCACTTCGCGAAGACTTAGATTCGCAAAGCTATGATCAGCACTTAACATGCTAAAAGCCGCATCTATGATCGTACGGCGCGTTTGTTCTTTTTGTTGCGCTCGTGTTCTAACTAATTCTGGGCCACTTTTTTTGTTCATAATTTCAATCACATTCAGTTTTAAGCGTACACATGTACAATTTATTGGCTCAATAAAGTTGATTTTATAAGCACTTTAGATAAACTCAGCGTACAGTTGTAAGCTAAGAGTATACCCAATGTCAGCCTCATCCGATTCAAGCCCTCACCAACCACCTATTTTATGGGTTAATGTATTGGTGTTCTCCATTACCTTCGCTATTGCGCTCATTGGCGTTCCACTCTACGCCTACTTTTTCGGTTTGGGAATTGAACATCTAATCGCGACAACGTTAGCGTTAGGATTCGCGGGTATGTCAATCACTGTCGGCTACCATAGACTTTGGTCACACCGAACGTACGAGGCTCACCCTTTTATCCAGTTTGTCTTGGCACTTGGTGGTGCTTTTGCATTGCAAAACAGTGCACTGCATTGGTCTTCAGATCACAGAATACATCATAAATTTGTTGATCAAAATGACAAAGACCCGTATTCCGCCAAACGTGGTTTTTGGTTTAGTCATATAGGTTGGATGTTACGTGATTACCAAGGCGATAAATACCACGACTATTCGAACTGTCGTGATTTACAAAAAAACAAAATCGTCATGTGGCAACACAAGTATTACCTGCCACTTGCACTTGGAATGAATTTTGGTATTCCACTTATATTAGGCGTGATATTCAACGATATATGGGGAATGTTGCTTACCGTGGGCGTACTGCGTTTAGTCCTTAGTCATCATTTCACGTTTTTTATTAACTCACTGGCGCATATTTGGGGCAAACAGCCATACACAGATAAAAACACCGCACGCGATAACTTCTTCCTATCTCTTGTGACCTATGGCGAAGGTTATCACAACTATCACCATATCTTTGAAAACGACTATCGTAACGGAATCCGTTGGTATCACTTCGATCCATCCAAGTGGTTTATAAAAAGTATGAGCTACTTAGGTCTGACAAAAAAGCTGCGAGTGGTACCTGAAGAAAAAATAAAAGCCGCTAAGTGGCGTATGCAAAAACAAAAAACAAAACAGAACCTATTGCAACTTCCTAGTAAAAATGAAGTCGTAGACAAACTCGAAAAAGAATACGAGCAGCTAATTAAGTCATTCAAAGAATTTGTTGAAACTAAAAAAGCCTATTTGGCCGCGTTAGAAGAAAAGGCGAAAAAACAACGAGTTTCTGATACTGCACTTGCAGAACTGAAAGCGAATTACGAAGAATTAAAACGCCAATGGCAAGCACAGCAAAAACAGTGGCAACGCTTTTTAGTCCAAGTTAACGCTTAAAATAGGTAGATTTGTTGACAAAAAGCCTCAGTACGACAATAACTTTTACTTAAATGATTCATTCTCTAAGTTTTAATTCTTTGTTAAACTTACGAGATATTAATGAAATGAATTCATTCCAGATTAGTTAGACGTGACGAAGGTGTATTTGTGACCACTAAAAAACAAAAAAACCAAGCAGAACAAAAGCCACAATCATTCCAGTACGATGCCATTGTAATTGGTACCGGCCCTGGTGGTGAAGGTGCAGCAATGAACTTGACCAAAGCAGGCAAGAAAGTTGCGGTAATTGAAAAGCACAGTCAAGTTGGTGGTGGCTGTACACACTGGGGAACGATTCCGTCAAAAGCATTGCGTCACTCAGTTAGTCGCTTAGTTGAATACAACAGCAATCCGCTATTCAACAAAACAGAAAAAGCGGCGACATTAACGTTCGACAACATCTTAGAACACACAACCAAAGTAATTCGTGACCAAGTCCGTCTACGCGGTGGTTTTTACGATCGTAACGATGTGACGATTTATCATGGTTCAGCGTCTTTTATCGATAAGCACACATTAAAGTTGGAGCTATTAGACGGTTCGGTTGAAACACTGACGGCAGAAAATATCGTTATCGCAACGGGTTCTCGTCCATACAACCCTGTTGACGTTGACTTCAAACATCCTCGTGTTTACGACTCAGATACGATTTTATCTCTTAAGCACCAACCTAAAAACATCATCATTTATGGTGCCGGTGTTATTGGATGTGAGTACGCGTCTATCTTTAGAGGCTTGGGTTGTAAAGTTGATCTAATCAACACTCGTGAGCGTCTGTTGTCTTTCATGGATGCCGAAATGACCGACTCACTGAGCTACCACTTCTGGAATAGCGGTATTGTGATTCGTCACGGTGAAGAATACGACAAAATTGTAGCGGATGACGATGGTGTGATCATGACACTGAAGTCAGGCAAGCGCATGAAAGCTGACTGTATTTTATTTGCTAATGGTCGTACAGGTAATACAGACAGCTTAAATCTTGATGCTATTGGTCTGAAAGCGAACTCTCGTGGCTCATTGGCCGTAGACAAAACCTACAAGACTGAGGTTGACAATATCTTTGCCGTCGGCGATGTCATTGGTTACCCAAGTCTAGCAAGTGCTGCGTATGACCAAGGCCGTATTTGTGCCGACTACATGCTAAACCTTACGACTGAAGGTAAATTAATCGACGATATCCCAACAGGTATTTATACGATTCCAGAAATGTCTTCTGTGGGTAAAACGGAACAAGAGTTAACAGCAGCCAAAATCCCTTACGAAGTGGGACGTTCATCATTTAAACACCTAGCTCGTGCCCAAATTGGTGCGACGCCGGTTGGTGGTTTGAAGATTTTATTCCATTGTGAAACAAAGGAAATTTTGGGCATTCACTGTTTTGGTGAACAAGCCGCTGAGATCATTCATATCGGTCAGGCCGTGATGCAACAAAAAGGCACAGCCAATACCATCGAATACTTTATTCATACTACATTTAACTACCCGACGATGGCGGAAGCTTATCGCGTTGCGGCGTTAAATGGTTTAAACCGCCTGTTCTAACTCATTAGAACAATCAGGTAATAAAAAACGCTTACAGGTTTTATCCTCTAAGCGTTTTTTTATGCCTATACTACTCGTCTTTTCCTATTCAAATAGCCAACATTTTTAAACATCGGCTATTTGCATCTACTTTAAAGGCGAAGACGACTCGTAATAACGACTAATAATTCTATTTGTGATATTCGCCCGAATAGTCCGCAACTGCGTTAATAAATGCGCCGGCATTTTCTGGAGACACATCAGGTGTAATACCGTGACCTAGGTTAAAGACGTGACCTGTGCCACTGTCACCATAATCAGCAAGAATCGTTTTTACTTCTTCGCGAATGCGCTCTGGTGTTGCGTAAAGCATAGACGGGTCCATGTTACCTTGTAATGCGACTTTATCACCAACACGACGTTTAGCATCTGCGATATTAATAGTCCAGTCTAAACCTAACGCATCAGCACCCGTTTCAGCCATTAGCTCTAACCACTGACCACCATTTTTAGTAAATAGCGTCACAGGAACTTTGCGACCTTCGTTTTCACGAGTCAAACCATCCACGATTTTTTGCATATAGCTAAGAGAAAACTCTTTGTAATCACGTGGTGTTAATACGCCACCCCAAGTGTCAAAAATCATCACAGATTGTGCACCTGCCGCGATTTGAGCGTTTAGGTAACTTGTTACTGAATCTGCAACCTTGTCTAGTAGCTGATGCATCATTTTAGGCTCTGAATACATCATGCCTTTAACTTTAGAGAAGGTTTTGGTGCCGCTGCCTTCAACCATGTAAGTTGCCAATGTCCAAGGACTTCCAGAAAAGCCAATTAACGGAACACTACCTTTTAATTCACGACGAATCGTACGAACCGCGTTCATTACATATTGAAGTTCACCTTCCGGATCTGGAATTGGCAGCTTATCAATGTCAGCTTTGGTTTTGATTGGGTTGCTAAAACGCGGACCTTCACCCGTTTCAAAATACAAGCCCAAACCCATTGCATCTGGAATGGTCAAAATATCAGAAAAAAGAATCGCCGCATCAAGAGGGTAACGACGCAAAGGTTGCATTGTCACTTCACATGCAAGTTCAGCGTTTTTACACAATGACATAAAATCGCCTGCTTCAGCTCGAGTCGCACGATACTCAGGTAAATAACGGCCAGCTTGGCGCATCATCCAAACCGGAGTACGGTCTACAGGTTCTTTTAATAAGGCACGTAAATAACGATCATTCTTTAATTCAGTCATGGGCATTCTCAAAAATTTTATTGTCGGCGATTTTAACAGATGTCTAGAATTCACTCCATACAATCCTTTAAATTCGCACTATAGAATCAAATCATATAAAGACTCATTTCTATATTCGAAATAAGTTTGTATTAATTTATGGTTAAATCTTGCACACCCAGATCGCCAGTGCTATAAATACTGCGCGCTCAAGAAAAACTATAATAAAAACTCACAAGTTGAGCTCACGCGCTAGAAAAATTCGACCACTCTTAGGAGTGGTTTTTTCTTTTCTACACCATCAAAAACGCATCTATCCTCGTTTAATTAATTTCTTCGTATGTGCGATTAGCTGACCAGAAATCGTCTTAGTTGGCGGTGTTGGTGGCAGCTCGTCAAAAGTAAACCAATCTGCGGCTTCAATTTCATCATCACACAGATTCAATTCGCCAGAGTCATACTCCGCTGTAAAGCCAACCATCAAACTATGCGGGAAAGGCCAAGGCTGACTGTCAAAGTATTTGAGGTTTTTGATCTTGATACCGACCTCTTCGAACACTTCACGATGAGCGGCTTGCTCGAGTGTTTCACCACTTTCTACAAACCCAGCCAAAATACTGTAAAAGCCAGACGTACTTCGTTTGTTTTTGGCTAATAGTATATTTTTACCATTGCGAATAGCCACAATCACAACTGGAGAAATGCGCGGATAACAACGATGACGACAAGGCTGGCATTGCGTCGCAAGCTCCCAATCAATAAGTGTCATCGGCTCGCCACATTGACCACAAAATTTGTGGGTTTTTAAAAAGAGATTGACTTGAAAAGCACGCGATGCGAATTCAAACATACTTTCATGCTCAAACAATACCGAGCGCATTCCATAAAAGTCATCAATGGGTAATGAGCTCTCATCTTCTGACTCGACCGAAATAGTGTAGACAGGGTCGCCTTCTAGTTCACCAATTATGTGGACTCGTTGAGGAGGCTCAATGTCCAGGTTCAAGTCGTCAAAACGGCCGAAAGGAATATTATTATGTGGACTCGGCATAAAGATCCGATGAGTGTGAATGATGCACCACCAGCCTTCTAAATCATCTGAAAATGGCTTACTGTGTTGGATCATAAGAGCCCCTTTATCCGAGCAGTTTTGTGATGAGGATATTCTAAACCACAAAGCTTCAAATCCAATGTGTTAATTTAAAAATAGGGTCTATAATTTTAATTAACATTATGGAAAACAAACGATCTTTCAAAGAGGAAGGTGCAGTCATGTTAGTAAGGCAAGAACAAACCGAACAAAAATACGGCGGCTCTCATAGCGCTATCGACACTTGGTTATCTGAGCGGCAAACACTTCTTGTGAAGTACTGTGAGTTAGCTGGATTACCGCCTTTCGAATCAAACAAAAATTCTCTTCCCGACTACGCAGTCATTACCGAATTTTGTCAAATCCTTATCGATTATTTATCCGCAGGTCACTTTGAAGTGTACGACGAAATCGTCGAGCAATGTTCAGGCACTGACAGTGCAGATTTAGCCAATCGTTTGTATCCTCAAATTACCGAGACAACTCAAACCTTAGTTGACTTCAACGACAAATACTCTAATCTTCCCGCAAATTCTGAGTTTGTCGGTTTTGATAACGACCTTTCTGAGTTAGGGTCTACCTTAGAAAACAGAATGGAATTAGAAGACGAATTAATACACGCCTACTACACCAAACAAAAATAGCAGAAAGTACCATGCACCTGGTTTGGGAAATTATCTGTCAGTGCAGCTTTTTCAGAACACACTGCCTCAAAACGCCCCCTTTTTTGGGAAAACGTTTGGCCCATAAAATATGAGAAAGCTACACTGGTGATTGGCTGTTTATAGATAGGAGGCTATCGTCTAACTCAGCAGTCTCAACCCTATAGGAGTAACATCAGGACAATGTCGGTTTTCACAAAAGGCGTATTGGCGATTATTATCATCACAGCCATCGCAATGACGACACTTTTCTATTTAATCACGGCCCCGACTCCACTTTTAAAGCCCAATCCTGAAATTAACGCCCAACAAGTCACTAAAGCTCGTACCGCGCTCGGTCGTATCGCTCGGCAACTTAAAGGCGATGATGACAAATTAGACGTCGTCATTAATCAAGATGAAATAGATGGCTTGGCTAATTTAGCGGCGAGTACTCTCAAGCGCACACGCATTGAAGCTTTTATTCAGAATCAACAGCTCACGGCAGCCGTATCATTCCAACCTTATGAGTCAAGACCTCAGCTTTTTATCAATGCCTACTGCACGTTCTCACAAGGCACTCTAGAGTTTAAAGTCGAATACTGCCAAGTAGGTCAATTACCAATTTCAGCGTCTGTTGCTAATTGGCTAATATCAAAAGGTTTAACCAAGTTATTGGGTCCAGAGCTTGGTCCTTCATTCGAACGAGTCGCAAAACAAATCGACATTAACGATGACCAATTACGCTTGTTTACTCAAAGGCCAGAACAATTTAATAAACACAAATTAAAACAATCGTTAGTAGCCGTTTCTCAAAGCGTCACCAGTGATTATTTAGGTATTGAATTAAACCCGGAGAGCTTTACTGCATACGTCGAAGTGTTAAAGGCAATTCAAATACCTAATCAATCATTGGCCTACTACACCCAACCTCTTTTTGAGGAAGTAAAAAACCGAACGGCCAACCTAAAACAAATAGCTGCCTACAGAAAAAGAACCTCAGCAGGTGATGTAGGCAAAATAAATACTTCTATTGAAATAATAGAAAACCGGGCTGCAATATGGGCGCTTGCGTCATTTTTTGGCGATCCTCGTTTTGCTCAGTTTGCCGGACTTAACTTTAATAAATCATCCAAGAGCCCATACACACCGACACTCTCTGGAAGAACTGACCTAGCACTACATTTTCTTTACTCCGCGGTATTAGACCAAATTGGCGGTTCTGACTTTGGTTTCAAAATTGGTGAGTTAAAAGAACTTAATGATTCGGACTTTGGTGGCAGTGGATATAGCTTTGCAGATCTGGCGGCGGATAAAGCCGGTATTATGTTCAGTCAACGCTTAACCGCCTCAACAAGTAGTGCGATGACTGCACAGCAATACTTAGCAAATAAACACACCGAAAATAGCTACTTCCCGTCTATCGATAACCTACCAGAAAACTTGAGTTACCAAGAGTTATCCGACCAAATTGGTACTATTAACTCAAACTCTTACAAGCAACTTACAGAGATAGTGAGACAGCGCATTGAATCGTTGAGCTTGTATCAGTGATTTTGGCTACAAGGCCGATAATAAAGGCCTCTTCACCAACACTTTGAGACAGTTTTTTCAAAAAGATTTAAAAAGATATTTGTAAAAACAAATTGTAGGTATAAAAAACGCGAGACTAAATGCTCACGTTTTTCTTTTAAGAATTTTATTAATCGCTAAGCCACATAAAAGAGGCTCTCGATTCTAAATAAAATTATTCTGCTGCACTCTCAGGTGATTCAAAGTCAAATAATTCAACTTCGAAGATCAATGTAGAGTGTGGAGGAATTGAACCCGCGTTACGTGAACCGTACGCTAATTCAGACGGGATGTAGAACTTGTACTTCGCGCCTTTTGACATGTACTGTAAACCTTCAGTCCAGCCAGGGATTACACGGTTAAGGCCAAAGCTAATCGTTTCGCCACGTTCAACTGATGAGTCAAAGACTGTACCGTCTATTAACGTACCGTGGTAATGAACGGTTACTGTTGAGTCAGCCGTTGGCTTTTCGCCTTCGCCTTCTTGTAGTACTTCGTACTGAAGACCAGATTCAGTTACCGTTACTTCACTGCGCTTAGCGTTTTCTTCTAAGAACTTAACGCCTGCTTCTTTTGCTTCAGAGGCTAGCTTTTCTTGTTTTTCAGCTTGTAGCTTACGAACAGTGCTTTCTAGGCTCGTCATTGCTGTTTCGATTTCTTCGTCAGATAACTTAACAGTGTCACTTAACGCATCTTGAATGCCGCTAACGATCATATCTTGTTCAAGGTTCACACCAATTTCATTGTTCTTTTCTAGGTTATTTTTCAGGTAAGAACCCATCTGCGCACCAATAGCGTAGCTTTGCTTTTGAACTTCTGTTTCTGGCGTAGCGGTTTCTTTTTTATCTGCACCACAAGCACTAACAACGGCAATGGCTGCAGCGATGGCAGTTAGTTTTACTGCTTTATTCATGTTCTCTCCAATATTATGATTGTTTTTTGTGACCAAGAAGCGTTAAACAATTGGTCTACCAACGTATTTTAACGTTGGGCTACATTTTTCGATCCGAAGTAGCCTATACTAGCGATTAACAAAGTAAAGAAAAACCCTTTACCCAGCTAAAACCGATAACGAGGTAAACATTGCTTATTACTAAAGGAATGTCACAAAGCATCCACCAGCGCACTCAAGGTCTCGGCGACATTGCATATAGACCTACAAAGATAAGCGGCGATAGTCTAAAAAAAGGATTAGCCGGATTAATAGCTAGCCTCTCGCTTGTCCTACTTTCGGGTTGTGAGCCTCACAGTGACACACCAAGCCGCCAATTCCAAGCGGCGCAGCAAGGTGCATTTGACGCGACGGTATCGCAATCGGGCCAATATGCCGTGATCTCCTCTTTATACCATGGTGTCGCACTTTGGGATCTCAAGGCCGAAGGACTTAAATATCAATGGTCACACGACCAATCTAATCAAGCCTTAAGCTTTGACGACGGTGAATCAACGGCCATCATGAGCGACGGCAACATGATCTTTGCCACCGCTATTTCTGATAACGACAGCCATGCCGTGCTTGCCGACAAACACAACTTCTCCATGTGGGACATAAACACTGGTGAAAACGTTGGATTTTGGCAGGTCAAAAAATCAAAAGTTCAGATTCGTCCCGAGACAATTTCTGATAGCGCTTGGGTTCGAGGTGCCAAGTCCCCAAACATGACAGAAAATGACGAGCCCAAATTAGGCCAAATAGACATTGTAGACCGTGATAAATGTATTAATGTATTAGAAGTCAACAACGAACGATGCATGATTTTGGGTACTATCCGTGCCATTGAAGTCTCCAATGGTGGTAAACACATCGTCATCGGTAAAAGTAATGGCATGGTGACTCACATTACCGTCGAATCAGGTCGCCGTTTAGAATTCATGGGACATCAGTCAGGGCTACTGGACGAAAATGGTGAGCCAGTGCAAATCAGTAACACAATTAACAGCTTGGATATATCGCCTAATGGACGTTATGTCTTGACCGGCTCTAGTGATAACAACGCTTACTTGTGGGACACAAAAACGGGACAAGTCGTTTATCAATTTAGACACAGCAGTCGCGTGACTAAAGTAGCATTAGATCCTAAAGGTCGTTTTGCTTTTACCGCCGATAGCAAGAAACAGTCCCGAATCTGGGATTTAAAGACCGGAAAAGTTTTATCAAGCTTAGACTTTTTCAATCGCCAAGAAATCTTCTCTAGCGCTAATTTTAGTGACGATGGCAAATGGCTTGTCACTGGTGCACCAACTCGTGAATTAACCCTTTGGGATGTGAAAACTGGTGAACAAGGACAACAATGGGTAGTAACCGCAAGGAAAGGCTCACGCCCTGCCAGTGCAATCGTGTATAGTGCGACGTTTATTAATAATGGCACTCAAGTCATCAGTCTAAGTTCGGCTGGATTGAGTGAAGTATGGGAGGTTGAGCGTGAGTGATTCACAAAGCAAACTGGTCAATGAGTTATTAACAAGAATTGAATCGTTGGAAAGCCAGCTGGCGTTTCAGGAAGACACGATTGAACAACTAAACGATCAAATTACCAAAACCAATTTACAATTCTCGGTAGTGACTAGGCAAATTGAGTTATTGGCTCAAAAGATTTCGGAAAGCAAAGGCTCGAACATCGCCGACATGTCGGAAGAGACACCACCGCCGCACTATTAAAGACAAGCCTTGTATAGTTTGTGAACAGTTACACACTACACAAGGCTGTATTTTCTAATCTTCTGGGTTAAATACACCGATGATTTGTTCAAACTGGCGAGTGGCACCCTGAACGGCGTTATCGGGTTGAGTCATTTGGTGGTGACAGCTTTGACACTCCACTTTTTCAACATTGTTTTCAACGAACAACATCATAGTGTCCATTTCTTTACATTCAGGACACGTCGCCCCGGCGATAAAACGCTTTTTCTTTTTGGTCATGGTTACCTCTATATTTAGACCGCGCAGTGTAAACCAATTTCACAAACTTATAAAATACTACTCAGGGGTATACGTAACGAACCGCAAGTTATACCATTCGCTTGCCCAATAATTTGTGCCCAAACGACTTATATCCAATAAACTAGGAACTCCGATTTTTTCATGCTGCAAATATCGCAACTTACATTACAACTTGGCAACAAGGTCTTATTTGAAAACACTTCTGCGACCATTTTTCCTGGTCACAAAATCGGTATCGTTGGCGCAAACGGTTGTGGCAAGTCTACGCTATTCAATTTAATCCGAGGTGAACTTGGTAATGACGGCGGTGAAATTTCCTACCCTAAAGGTTGGCAACTGGCTTGGGTAAAACAAGAAACACCTGGGCTAGATAGATCCGCTCTGGATTATGTAATTGATGGTCATCAAGCTTATCGTCAACTACAAGAACAGCTTAATGACGCTGAGCAAAAAGACGATGGTCATAAAATTGCCCAGCTACATCACGAGTTGGAAGCCATCAATGCTTATACAATTCCGGCCAGAGCAGGCGAGCTGCTAAGCGGATTAGGCTTTGATGCCGATGCACAACAGCGTCCGGTTAGAAGTTTTTCGGGTGGTTGGCGTATGCGTCTCAATCTAGCTCAAGCGCTAATGATTGACAGTGACTGTTTACTTCTCGACGAGCCAACTAACCACTTGGATTTGGATGCGGTTATTTGGCTTGAAAAATGGCTTAAACGCTATGAAGGCACGATATTGTTGATCTCACACGACCGTGATTTTATCGACAATATCTGCCAGGGTATCTTGCACGTCGAAAACAAATCCTTGAACAGTTACACAGGCAACTACTCAACTTTTGAAACACAACGTGCCGAACGATTAGCTCAGCAGCAAGCAACATTTGAAAAACAACAAACTGAAATTAAACACATTCAGTCATTCATCGACCGATTTAAAGCGAAAGCATCAAAAGCCAAACAAGCCCAGAGCCGAGTTAAGATGCTCGAGCGGATGGAAAAAATTGCTCCGGCTCACGTCGATTCACAATTTAGCTTTGAGTTTTTACCCGCTACAAATATTCCAAATCCTATAATCAAAATGGATCAAGTCGCCGCAGGTTATGGTGATGTTGAGATTCTATCAAAGATAAGACTGAATCTAGTTCCAGGCAGTCGAATCGGCTTATTGGGTAGAAACGGCGCCGGTAAATCAACACTTATAAAAACCTTAGCTAAGAGCATTGCACCTTTAAGTGGTGAGTTTGAATATAGTAAGCACTTACGTATTGGATACTTTGCACAGCACCAATTAGACACATTAACCCCTGGTCAGTCACCGCTTGAGCACTTGATGCTGTTGGATGATAAATTACTCGAACAACCGGCTCGAGATTACCTTGGTGGCTTTGGGTTTATGGGCGATCAGGCCCTAGACAAAATTGACAACTTTTCAGGTGGCGAAAAAGCAAGATTAGTATTGGCGCTAATCGTTTACCAAAAGCCAAACCTATTACTACTCGATGAGCCTACCAACCACTTAGATATCGAAATGCGCCAAGCGTTAGCGATTGCATTACAGGGTTTTGAAGGCGCCATGATCCTCATTGCCCACGATAGGCATTTATTGAAATCGACCTGTGATGATTTGTACCTAGTCGATGCGGGTCAAGTCGCTCCATTTAATGGAGATCTAGACGACTATCACCAGTGGCTACTTGAGCAAGATCGTCAGGCCAATCAAACACTTAATGATAGCTCTGACAAAGAACATTCGGCACAAGCCAAAAAAGAACAAAAGCGCAAAGAAGCTGAAATGAGAAAGGCGATTTCTCCACTTAAGAAAGAAGCCGACAAGCTCGCCAAGAAACAAGAAAAAATCACCAATCAACTCGCTGAAATAGAAGAGAAAATGGCAGATTCTGAGCTATACTCAGAAGCGCGCAAGGCCGAATTAACCGAACTACTCGCCAGTCAAGCTAGCTTAAAAGCTCAATTGGAAGAGACCGAATTAGAGTGGTTTGATATTGAGGAACAAATCGAAACCTTACGTGCTAGCTTTGAGCTATAATTTAGAGCAAAGTCAGAGCAGCCCGTGATGTTCGTCAAATAAAGGAGTCTTATGTCGACAGTACAAATTGAACCAACCGAGTTGTGGCAATTTAGCATAACGACCTATCAGCAAGTGGATGTACAACAAGAACTACTAGGCTGGCAAAACAGCTATGGCGGTAATGTCAATTTGGCGCTGTTTTGCTTGTATTGTGATGACTTGGGCATCCAGATCAGTGAGCAAGAGCTCGAGTTTCTCCACCAGCAAGTCAGTCAGTTCTCCATTCAGTTTACCCAATCTATTCGAGTCACTCGAGAGCACTTCAAACAGCAAAAAGCATTGTTAGACCAATACGATG